>NZ_CP130322.1:1930000-2170000 GCF_033025475.1 Sphingomonas sp. C3-2 | reverse complement strand
CCCCCCGCTTTTGTTTTATGCCGTGTTACCAGGCCGATACCGGATTGTTCCGCGCCAGAAGCGCGTCCATCCGTTCGTTGATCTTTTGATCGCCTTCCGCGCTTTCGGGCAAGAGCCAGAACTTTCCGGCGCGGATTCCGGCAAGCGCGAAACTGGCCACTTCTTCCGGTTCGGTCAGCGCCATCTTGAGCCCGGTGGTCCGGACGAGATCCTCCATCGTCTCATAGGCCGGCTTGTCCTGCGCGCCGTAATCGGCGGGCCGGTTGCGCTTCGACGCGAGGATCGAGGTGTTGACGACATGCGGCCCCGGGAAGAGCACGGCGGCGCGCACCTTGTCCCCTTCGCGCAGCAGCTGCTGGTAGAGCACCTCGCTGATGCTCGTCACCGCCGCCTTCGACGCCGCGTAGATCGGCGTGTTGGGAAGCGAGCGGAGCCCGCCATTCGACGAGGAGGTGTTGATGATCACGCCCTCCTCACCCGAAGCGACCATGCGCGGCGCGAACGAGCGGATGCCGTAGACGACACCGAAGACATTGACGTCGAAGCCCCAATGCCAATCGTTGAGCGGGAGATCCCAGATCGTCTTCTGCGCTTCGCCCAGGCCGACGCCCGCATTGTTGAAGAGCAGGTGGACCGCGCCGAAGCGCGACCAGACGGCCTCTGCCAGCGCCTCGACCGATTCCGCCTTGGTGACGTCGACCTGAAGGCCGACGACCTCGGCCCCGGTATCGGCGGCGATTTCGGCCGCCGCTGCATCCAGACGCCCCTGATCGATATCGGCGAGCACGACGCGTGCGCCCTCGGCGGCGAGTTGCTCGCCAAGGGCACGCCCCACCCCGCTGGCGCCGCCGGTGATGACGGCGACGCGGTTCCGGAACTCACGCATCAGGCGGCCTTGGCGCCCGCGAGGACGACATCGATGCCCGGATTGGCCGGCGCATCGTTCCGCTGCACCCAGAAGGGCGCGATATATTCACCGGGGACGGTGCGCAGCAGCTGGCCGCTGGTGTTGGTTGCCCCCTCGACATAATCCATGCTGACCATGCGGCGGATCGGCACGTCGACGAGCGGATCAAAGGCCGATTCGTGGAAGCGGATCTGGCCTTCAAAGGCGCGCTTCAGGTTATAATTACGCTTCCAGTTGAGGCGCGTGAGGTAGACGTCGCCGTCAAATTCGCCCGGCGTGCTGATCGAGGGCAGGCCCTTATAGCAGTAGAAATATTCCTCGAACGCTTCGGGCGTGCCCTGATCGGCGCCGAGCGTGCCCTCAACCTCGAAATAGGTGATGCCGTGGCGCGTGCAGGTGGCCCGGACGTGATCGCCATTCTTGTCGAAGGTGGTTTCGGCAATCTTCTTGGGTTCGCCAAAGCGTTCGCGGCCCGAGGTGACGACGGTTTCGCCTTCCATCGCCATGTGGAAGACATAGCCGCCCGGCGTGCCGTCATAATCGCACATGGCCGCGAGCGTCAGCGCGCCGATCTCGACGGTCGTCTCGGGGGTGACGTGCATGGCGACATGCGCGAACTGGAGGAAAATCTCGGGACGGGCGGATGCCACCAGTGGGCGCGGAAGCATCGCCTGGATGATTTCGGGATCGGTTTCGTAAACCGCGCGTACGGTGCGCACCGTGTTGTTGAGACCGGCCGATTGCGGGGCCGCCACCGGCCCCTGAACATAGCGTAGCTTCGCCATTGCGCTTCTCTCCTGCAGACAAAATCTCTCCTGCCGCGCAGGACGATATTGCCTGCGCGTCAGCATTTTCGGCTTGATTGGGCGACGGTGCTTAGACCGCGGCCATGCGGGGCGTGTCGCCCTCGACATAAAATTGTTCGAAATAGCGCCGGAAGCGCAGGATCGGGCCGTCACCGTCGCACAGCAGCGGACGGGCGCGGTGGATCTTGTAATTCCAGATCGGAATATCGCCTTCGACGCCGCTCTGGCCGCACGTATTCTCGATCGCCGCCATCGCCGTCTTATATTCGGGCGAATCCTCTGCGGTTTCGGGGAAGGTGAAGCAGAACCGCAGTTCGACCTGATCGGCCTCAACCGGGGTGGCGAGGACCATCAGCGAGAGGGTGACGACACCCTTGAGCTGGGTGAACTTCTGACCTGCGCCGTTCTGAATCGTGTGGACGCTCGACGGGATGATCTTGGTCGTGCCGTCGGGCAGCGTGATCGTCCGTTCGCCAAAGGCCTCGCTCCGACGGACATGGCCGTCATAGGTGGCCTGCCCTTCGGGCACCGCCTCCATCTTATGGACGAATTCGAAATGGGCGAAGTCGACGCCGTTTTCGGCAATTTCCTGGGGATTGCTGGCAAACGACCAGACGCGCCGCACCGGTTTCGACCAGCCAGCCGTCTCGGTAAAGGGATCATGATCGATCACATCGAACATCGGCGCGACATTTTCCGGATGGTACCAGGCCCAGACGACGCCGTTCTTTTCGACAACGGGAAGTGGCCCTGCGATCGGTTCGCGCTTGGTGATCGGCGGAATCGCCTTGGCATAGGGGATATCGGTACAGAAACCGTTGGGACGGAAACCCCAGCCGTGAAAGGGGCAGCGCAGCTTGTCGCCGTCCACCTTGCCGCCATGCCCCAGATGCGCGCCCAGATGCGGGCAATAGGCGTCGAGCAGGCCGACTTCGCCTTGCTCATTGCGGAAGATCACCAGATCCCGCCCGAAATAATGCAGGGGCTTCACATCGCCCACGCCGACTTCATCGCTATAGCTGACGAAAAACCATCCGAACGGAATGGCCATCGGAAATCGCTGCAGCATTGCCTTCCTCTCCTCATTATCCGGCCGACTTTGCGCCTGATCCGGAATTGGCGCTTCTTGAGCGCCGTCTTGTCATCAAGATACCCTGATCCCCCTGACGGGGAAGCTCCCTGCCACGGACTTACCATCCACCAGCGGAAACAATCGAAGTCGTCAGGCCGGGCGGATGTGCGACTTCAGCGTGCTGAACGCCGGCTCCATCCACGGCCGCAGCTTCGCATGCGCGAAGGATGCGGCGAGATGATCGATGAACGCGCGCGTGGCGGCGGGCATCATGCCGGGCGAAAACACGGCCCAGACCTCGCGGTCGTAAAAGGCCCAGTCCTGGTTGAGCGTTTCCAGCCGCCCCTCGGCCAGATCGTCGCCGATCACGCTGATCGGGATCTGGGCAATGCCCAGCCCACGCCGCGCCGCGGCGGCAAGCGCGATCCCGCTATTGCTCTTCCAATTGCCGCTGACCTTCAGCCGTTCCGTTGTTCCATCTTCCTGCGAATAATGGAAATTCCCGCCCGTATCGGTCAGGCAATTATGCGCCTGAAGATCGGCCGGGCCTTCGGGCCAGCCATGGTGCGCGATATAATCGGGTGAGGCGCACAGACCGTAGGAAAGATAGCCGAAGAAACGCGCCTTCAGGCTGGAATCGTTCAACCGGCCGTAACGGATGATGACGTCGAACTGCTCCTGCACCAGATCCTGTTCGCGCAGATAGGCGACCACCTCGAGCGAAATTTCCGGATGCCGCGCGCCGAAATCGGCGACGATCGCCGACATGAACGTCACACCGAAAATATCGCTGAGCCCCACGCGCAGCCGGCCGACCGGACGCTCCTGAAACTGCGTCATCTGGCGCTCGACATCGACGAGCGTCGCGCGCATTTCGCGGCAACGCTGGTGAAACAGGTCCCCCGCCGCCGTGAGCGACAATCGCCGCGTGGTGCGCAGGAGCAGCTGGGCGCCCACGCGCCCCTCCAGCTCACTCACCATCTTGCTGACATAGGATTTGGAAACGCCCAGCGCATCGGCGGCTGCGGTGAAGCTGCCCGTTTCGACAACCGCCAAAAATTCCTCGATCCCACGCCAGGTCACGGCCTTGCCTCCCTCTCTCGCCATCATGGTCGTGGCGTATGCGGGAAAGCTATCGTTCCAAGGGCTTGATGGAAAGGCGGACTCGTCCCGATTGTTCGCCAATCGGGACAAATCCTCCACAGACCTGGGTTCAGGCGGCACGTTTTTCGAACGGTGCCTTGAGCGGTCCGATCTTGGCGGCGAGCGCCCACATCGCGTCCTTGTCGACGTCGTAGACGTTGAGCGCATTGCCAGCGAGCATCTTCTGGATGTCGGTTTCGGGCAACCCGCCAAGGCTGATATGCATCTTGTCGAGCGTCGCCGGCCAGGTGCCCTCGGGGTGCGGATAATCGGTGCCCCACATGATCCGGTCGATCCCGATCTTGTAGTAGGATTCGGTCGTTTCCTCGTCGGGCAGCGCTGAGCAGCCGACCCAGATGTTGCGCGCGAAATATTCGCTGGGCTTCATCGTCAGGTTGGAATTGTAATCCCCCAGCTTGCCGCTGGTGTGCTTCACCGATGCACGGACATCCATCAGCTCGAGCATCCAGGGGAACCAGAATTCGCCGCCCGCCTCGGTGAACATCACGTTGAGGCGCGGATACAGTTCGAACACGCCCCCAAAGATCATCGTCCACATCGGACGCGTGAGCCAGAAGGCATATTCGCTGAGATAGGTGCCGATCCAGCCGGGCTGCGAGGTGTCATAGGCGGGCGCGCCGCCCGAGTGGAAGTGCACAGGCATGTTCAGTTCCTGCAGCAGATCCCACATCGGATAATATTTGCGATGATTGTACATCGCATAGCCGTCCATGATCGCGGGGAGGAACACGCCCTTCAGCCCGGCTTCGCGCGCCCAGCGGATTTCCTTCAGATTTTCCTCGACGTCATAGAGCGCGGGGATCACCGCAAGGCCGATGCGGCGCAGCGGATCATCCCTGCAGAAATCGGCCATCCAGCGGTTGTGCGCGCGGGCGCCCGCCCATTGCAGTTCCGGATCGACCCCGAACGGACGCAGCCCGACATCGGCGCCGAAGGGCGGCGCGTTGCGTTCGGTGATGCCGTCGGGGAACAGCACCTCGGCGACGACGCCGTCAGCATCGAGCACGCGGTTACGGATCGCCGGATCCCACGCACCTTCCAGGCCGTCGCCGACACGAGCGCGCCATTTGGTGTTGAAATCGTCGAGCAGGAACAGCTTTTCATGTTCCTCGCGCGCCTTGATCTCGCGCGCCACGCGCTCGTCGAATTCGGCGTGGTGCTTGCTTTCCAGATATTCGCGGTAGCGTTCGGGCGGCAGCCCGGCATGGCCGTCCGACGAAATAACGAGATAGCGATCCATAACTGTCTCTCCCAATGATCTGTTTGAACCGGGCCGCTCGCTTTCGAGCCCAGGCCGCCGGTCGTTCGATGTGTTCAAGAATACCGCGTGGCGGCGTGCCCCCACAAGGCAATGGCCGCGCACAAACTATCACTCACAGGAAACAATACCCTCCCGCCGGGCGCGGTTTTCCGCCAATGCCGGGTTAATCATGGCGTAACCGACAACCCCGCACAGCGTCGCTGCAAGAACAATGAAGGGGGTGGCGTGGTGCAATTGGTACAGCGCCACCGCCACCACCGGGGGAATGACAATCGACGCGCCGGCAATCGCCGATACCGCGCCTGCCACCGCGCCCTGACCGCGGTCGGACGCGGCGAGCGACGCGCCCGCCGTAAAGCCCGGACGCGCAAGGCCGTAACCGAGATTGGCGATGGCAAAGGCAATCACCAGCGAAACATAGCCCGGCAGGAAGATGATCAGCGCGTTGCCGAGACAGGCGAGCGCCGCCCCCCAGCGCAACAGCGCGCGCGGCATCATGCCACCCATGCCGATCAGCCCCCATTGCGCGGCCAGCGCCGCGACCGCGCCGACGACCATCGCGGTGCCGACCGCGC
The DNA here is from genome assembly GCF_033025475.1 of Sphingomonas sp. C3-2. Taxonomy (NCBI): domain Bacteria; kingdom Pseudomonadati; phylum Pseudomonadota; class Alphaproteobacteria; order Sphingomonadales; family Sphingomonadaceae; genus Sphingomonas; species Sphingomonas sp. C3-2. Next base: position 2,164,215 of record NZ_CP130322.1, on the reverse strand, counting down.
CTTGCGCGGCGACGGGTTCCAGCCCCAGCCGGTCAATCACCAGAAAACCGAGCGTATAGGTATTGGCGGCCTGTGCCGAGCTGACGATGAAGCCGTAGAGCAGGAAGGGCCGAACCCGGACATCCTTCCAGATACCCCCTGTCGGCGCTGCGGCACCATCGGTGCGTTCCATGCGTTTTGCCCCACCGTCCCGCGGCAGCGCCGCGAGCGCGAACAGCAAAATCGCAACTCCCCCCACGGCGAACAGGAACATCGGCATCGCCTGCCCGGCTGGCGGCAAAATCAGAAAGGGTGCGATCGCCGGGCCGACGATCGTGCCGAGGCTGAGCGCGCCGGCGAGCGCCGCCACCGCGCGCACACGCGCCGCGCCGCTGCTATGTTCGGCGACATAGGCCTGCGATGCGGTGGCCGCCGCGGGGCCGAGTATGCCGTAGCTGGAGCGGATGCACAGAAAGGCGATGAAAATGAGATTGGGCGCAACCGCCCAGGCCCCCCCGCCCAGCACCACCAGCCCGCATCCCGTCATCGAGAAGATGAACCCGCCAAGGCCGAGCAGAATATAGGGTTTGCGCCCCTTCAGATCGGACCTTTTGGCCCAGAAGGGCGAGAAGATCGCCCACATCAGCGCCGACAGCGAAAAGATGCCGGCGACGAGCACATCCGAAATGCCAAGAGCGCGGCCCACGGCGGGCATCACCGAAATGAGCCCGGTATTGCCGATCGCGGTGGCCAATGTGGTTGCAAAAAGCGCGAAAAAAGCGGGGGCAGGCAGTGCCTGCCCGCCCCCGTATGTGGTCGTATCCGTCACGCCACCATCCTTGCGAGGATCAGAATTTCAGCTTGGCTTCCACGCCATAGCTGCGCGGGTCGGCCCATTGCCGCACCGTGTGGGTGACAAGGTTGATCCCGCTCACCCAATATTTCTCGTCGGTCAGGTTCTTGCCCCAGACCGAGAAATCGACCGCCGTGTCGCCGCCGAGGCTGATGCCCGCCAGCGTGATGCGGCCATCAAGCACGCCGTACGCTTTGCGCTTGCTCAGCACGTCGGGCGTGATCGTGCCCCATTGCGCACTGCGCCAGCTATAGTTGAGGCTCGAAATCAGTTCGACACCGCCAAGATCGAGGCGATGTTCACCGCCGAGCAGGTAATTGTGCTTGGGCGCCAGCGGCACCTTATAGCTGTCGGTCACGTCGACGCCCGAAGGCAGCACGAAATCCTTGTAGCGTGCGTCGAGATACCCATAGCCGAAGGTGAAGCTCAGGCTGTCGATCGGGCGCAACTGGCCCTCGAGTTCGAACCCGGTGAATTCAGCCTTGCCTGCGTTGATGATGTTGGTCGTGATGACCGCAGGCACGAACACGCCAGCCTGAAAATCCTTGTAGATGCTGTGATAGACAGCCGCGCTCAGGTTCAGGCGACGCTCGAAGAAGCTGCCCTTGGTGCCAAGCTCGAACGACAGCAGCTTTTCGGGATCATAGGGCGTGTTGAACGCGGCGTTGTTCGATGCGGTATCGTTAAAGCCACCGCTCTTGAACCCCGTCGCCACGCGGCCATAGATGTTCCACGCGCTGCTCAGCTTGTACTTGAGGTTGAATTCGGGGCTGAGTTGCGACCAGGACTGCTTGTTCGCAAGCGGGATCAGGTCGTCGGGCCCAAGCGGACCGCCGGGAAGCGCACCCAATGCCGGGCCGCCGCTGACCGTGATGGGCGCACCGGTTACCGGATCGCGCTGGAACACGCCCGAGCCAGGGGCCGCCGGATTGGCCGCATAGTTGTTGTACGAGACGAAACGCTCCCACACATCGCGCGTGTCCTTGGTCCAGCGCAGACCGATCGTCATGTCGAGCTTGTCTTCAAGCACCGGCGGGGTCCAGGTGAACTGGCCATAGCCCGCGATCGAATGGTTGTTCGCGCCGCGCTGGCTCAGGTCGAAACGGTTGCCGCCGAACTGGAAATTCCAGCGCGGATTGAACACGTCATAGATGTCGCGCATGTAGAAGGCGCCGACAGTATATTGGACCCGGTCACCGCTGCCGATCATCTGCAGTTCCTGGCTGAACTGGCGATAATTGTTGTTCAGCCTGAAGCGAACAAGATCGCTGGGCGTGCCGTCGAAATCGCTGCTGCTGCGCGTCTGCATCTTGCGCCAGGCGGTGATCGATTTCAGCGTCAAATTGCCGAGCATGCCCGAGCCGGCATCATATTCGGTCGTGATCGCATGGCCCGAAACGCGGAAATCGCTGCGGCCATTATTGTCCGCCGAGATCCGCTTGGGGCGCGTGGGGTGGATATAAGGCGAAATCAACGGATAGAGCGCGGTTCCCGGCGCGATCGATCCCGATGCGCTGATCGCGAGCATCGCGCCCGAGCCCTTGCTGTCGCTGATGTCATAGGCATAGCTGACCGACAGTTCGGGCGTCGGCTCCCAGACCACATCGACGCGACCGGCGTTCAGCCGCTGGCGCCCGAAATCGCGCGACGGGCCATCATTCTTGTAGAAACCATCGAACTGGCGACCCGAATAGGAGAATTTCGCCTTGAGCGTGCCCAGCGCATCATCGGGATTGCCCATGGTCGGCAGGTCGATCGAGATACGCTGCGTGTAAAGATCGTGCGAACCCGCGCCAAGGATCACCTGCCCGCCAAATTCGCCGCTCGGGCGCCGGGTGACGAGGTTGACCGCACCACCAATCGTGTTCTTGCCATAGAGCGTGCCCTGCGGGCCGCGCAGCACTTCGACGCGTTCGAGATCGACCGTATCGAACGCCGCGCCCGTCGATTTCGCGATCGGAACGCCGTCGATATAGAGGCCAACGGGTTGGTCACGGCCAAGGCTGGTATCGGCCGAGGGCGCCAGACCACGGATCGAGATCAGCGGGCCAAAGCTGTTGCCCACCGTCTGGTTGATCTGGATGTTGGGAACGAAGGTTTCGATATTGCTGACGGTGGTGATCCCACCGCGCTCGAGCGCCTCGCCACCCAGCGCAGAAACCGAAACCGGCACGTCGATCAGACGTTCCTCACGGCGCTGCGCGGTGACGACGATATCCTCGACCTGCGCGTGGCTGGACGTTTCAGATGTTTGTGCGTGTGCTGGAACAATCCATACAATTGCGGCAGCGCTGTTCATCAGCGCGATCAAAGCGTTACGACGCCTCATTAATCCCTCCTCTTTTCAGCGGATGGGATCGTGCGCTGCGCGAACGCCGGCCCGAGCCTCCCCTCCCCGCCATGCTGCGATTTTCGCAGTCATCTCAATTTTCTAGAGCACCATCATGCCGAGCGACCGTCGCCTATCGACACATAGTGGGCCTATCCTTGCGGACAGAGGGCCGATCAACAAGCCTATGCCTGCGATCAAACTGTTTCCAAAAAAACACAAATAGGCTGCACATTGCAGCGCACGGCAAACGCCTCAGACGATTTCGACCTCAAGCGACGGCAGCAGACCCACACGTGCTTCAAGCCTGTTGCCACGCACCACCGGCCCAACGCCTGCGGGCGTTCCGGTAAAGATCAGATCGCCGGGGTTGAGGCGAATATATCGTGACAGTTCGGCAATTATTTCCGCCGGGGACCAGATCATGTCGGAGGTCCGCCCCTGCTGGCGCACCTCGCCGTCGATGGTCAGCTGGATTTCCGCATCGTCGAGCCCCTCAGCCTCGGCGGCGGGCACGATCACCGAAACCGGCGCGGCACCGTCGAACACCTTGCCCATGTCCCAGGGGCGCCGTTTTTCCTTTGCTTCGGCCTGAAGGTCGCGCCGGGTCATGTCGAGGCCGACCGCATAGCCGAAAACATGCCGCAGTGCGTCAGCGGGTGCGATGTCCGCGCCGCCAAGCCCCAGCGCCACGACGAGTTCGACCTCGTGGTGCACATCCTCCGACATCGGCGGGTAGGGCAGGCGCCCCGGTACCGTCGGCAGGCAGGTGGACGGCTTGATGAAGAAAAAAGGTGGTTCGGCCGACACATCGCCCATTTCCCGGGCATGTTCGGCATAGTTGCGCGCGACGCAGAAAATCCGCCCCACCGGAAAGCGCCCCCCACCAAGGATCGGGAGAAGCGGCTGAATGGGGGGCTCGATCGACATGGTTCCACTCGCTGGGGGTTTAAGCTTGGGCTCGCTATAGGCCGGATTCCCCGCGAAGCAAGCCAAGGAAAACAGGTAGGCAAAGCCGCGTCGTTACGCAGTTGCAGCAAATATTCGCAGCATAATGCGTTGCATAATTACAATATCGGCACGCAATTCAGCACCTAGACCTTGTGCGTTTCAGCCTCTCCGATAAAACGGAACCAGCTATCGGAAATCATATCCGAAGCAACGGAGAGGAATTGCCATGAAGCAAATTCATGTTGCGTGCCTGCTTGCGTCCAGCACTCTTACCATCTTCACAGCCCAGCCCGCCTTCGCGCAGGATACCCAGGCGCCCGCTGCCCAGACGGCACAGTCGGATTACGGGCTGAACGAAATCGTCGTTACGGCACAGCGCCGCGAAGAAAGCCTGCAGGACGTGCCCGTCGCGGTTACCGCGATCAGTTCCGAACAGCTGGCGCAACTGCGCATCACCAATGTCAGCAGCCTGGCCGGGCTGGCGCCCAGCCTGCAGATCCAGATGCAGGGCATCCAGTCCACTCCCCTTATCAGCATTCGCGGCATCGCCTCGGGTACCAGCAACAACGCGGTCGATCCGAAGGTCGGCATGTATCTCGACGGCGTCTATATCGGCCGTACGGTGGGCGCGGTGTTCGATCTTGCCGATATCGAGCGCGTCGAAGTGCTGCGCGGGCCGCAGGGCACGCTTTTCGGCCGCAACGCCACCTCGGGTGCCATCAGCCTCATCACCGCCGCCCCCTCGGGTGAGTTCGGCGTCAAGCAGCTGGTTTCCTATGGCAATTACGATGCCTTTCGGGCGCGTACGGTGCTGAACCTGCCTGCGCTCGGCCCGCTCAGCCTCAAATTCGCCTATCTCCATGACGAGATGGAGGGTGATACCGACAATCTGATCGGCGGAAAGACAATCGACTTCAGCCTGCGCGAACCGCGCTTCAAGCCGATGACCTATGCCAAGAAGCTGGGCGGGCGGAACATCGACGCCTTCCAGGCCAGCGCGCGGCTCGATCTCAACGACGTCACGATCGATTATCATTTCGACCATACCGATGCCCGGACAACAGGCCGCGCCACGCAGCAACTGGGGCTCCTCCCCGACACCTCGGGGGCCATCGCAGGCGGGATCTATCAATTCCAGCCGATGTTCGGTGGCGTCACCAACCTGGCAACCGAACGCCTTGATGCCGTCGCCAATGCCACCAGCGTCGAGCATATGACCGTCACCGGCCACAATCTGACGATCACCTGGAATCAGAGCGATGCCGTCACGGTGAAAAGCATCACCGGCTTCCGCAAACTTAACCAGCGCCCCAATATCAACGATCTCGCGGCAACGGGCGGGATTCGCTTTACCGCAGCTCAGTTTGGCGCATTGCTTCAAGGGCAGGGCGCCGCGATCCCAACCTTGCCCATAGGGCCCAATGACTCGCTCTTCACGCTATTGACGGCGCGTAGTTCGAAACAGAGGCAGTTCAGCGAGGAACTGCAGTTTCAGGTCACGCAGGACGCCTTCGATCTCGTCGCCGGCATGTTCTACTTCAACGAACGTTCGCCCGCGCTCGACGTGCTCGGCATCTTCCAGCCTGTGTCGAACGGTGTCGTATTGCCGACCCCGCTCGACACCGTGTTCGGCAGCGGGGTTACCGAAACCGTCGCCAAGAACAGCTCGATGGCGCTCTATGGCCAGGCCACCGTTCACCTGACCGATCAGCTCGATTTTTCGGCGGGTCTTCGCTACACCTCGGACAGCCGATCGACCGATCTCATCAGTGTTTCGGGCGGACAGGGCGGACAGCTCAAACCCGGCCTCTACAAGTCCGATTATGAAAAGTTCAATTACGCCGCGATCCTGACCTGGAAACCCAATTCCGATGTCACCGCCTATGGCAAGGTCTCGACGGGCTATGTTTCGGGCGGCATTCTAGGCGCGATCCCTTACGGCCCGGAATCGTTGACGGCTTATGAAATCGGCGTGAAATCGTCGCTGTTCCAGAACCGCCTGCGCGCCAATGGCGCCGTGTTCTACATGGACTATAAAGATCTGCAGACGCAGAACTTCATCGACGGTGTCCAGTTCTTCAGCAATGCCGGCAAGGCCAACATCAAGGGCTTCGAGCTTGAAATGGACGCGATACCGGTAAAGGGGCTGACCCTATCGGGCAATATCGGCTATACCGATTTCAATTATAAGACCTTCATCCTGGCAGGCCGCGATGTGGCAGATGTTGCACGGCCGACCTACACGTCGAAATGGACCGCACGCGTCGCGGCGCAATATGACCTGCCCGAATTTGACGGCGGGGGACGCCCCTTTGGCCGGGTCGAGGGCCGGTATCGTTCGAAGAACTATCTGACCTCGACACCGGTGGAGAACCCCGCGCTCGAGAAGCTCAACACGGTAAAGGCCTATTGGCTCGTCGACGCCCGTGCGGGCATTGCCGGCCTGCCGCTCGGCGGTATCGATGTCGATCTGTCGGTCTGGGCGAAGAACCTGTTCGACAAGGATTATTACAATTTCGGCGCGCCCGTGGTCGCACTGACCAATGTCTATGACATTGGCCGCACTTACGGCGTCGACCTTACCGTCGCATTCTGACGCGACGCCAAGAGTTAACTGGGCGGGCGGCCATATGGCCGCCCGTTTTTTTATTGCCCGAGCCTGCGATCGAAAAAGCCGACCATGACCTGAAACGCATCGCGCGATTCCGGAAGGTCGACATCGGCAAAAAAGAAATGCTGGAGCCCGTCCCACAGATGAAGCTCGGCTTCGGCACCCGCCTTGATCAGCGCACGGTGCGTATTGAGCGCCGCACTCATCGCGAAATCACGCGTCGAGCTGATGAGCAACGTGGGCGGGAACTTGGCCAACACCTCCGGATGGCGCGACGGCGATACCATTGGATCGGCCATATCCACGCCGGCGAAATAGGGGTTAGCCGCCATGTCACGCGCAGGGCCAGACGGGGGAGCGGGACGGCCGTTGAGCACCGACCCGGTATAGCGGGAATCGCCTTCCCCCAGATCCCCCGCCGATGCACAGAAAATGCCGATGGCACCGGGCCGCGGCAGCCCCTGTTTCTGGAACCATGCCGCGGCCTGTGCCGCCAGCAGCCCGCCCGCCGAACAGCCAAAAATGCCGATATTCTCGGGCTTGTAGCTTTTCAGGAGATCGCGATAGACCGTCGCGACATCTTCGCTTCCCGCAGGAAAACGATGCTCGGGCGCCTGCCGGTAATCCACCGCGACGACGCGGTACCCCCCCAGCCCCGCGACGGGGATGGATTCCAGCTGCCCATTGGTGCGCGCGCCCATCATAAAGCCGCCGCCATGCAGGTTGATCAGCACCTTGGCCTTGTTATGCGGGGCAACCCCGCCCGCCGGCTCGATGGTTTCGGTGTAGACGCCGCCGATCGTCTGCGGCGTGATTTTCACTGGAAAGGCCGCACGGGCCTTGGCGATCCGGGGTTCCAGATAGTCACGATCGAGAATCTTGCGCTGTTCGGCAATGGGCAGCGTGTGCATGCGCGCAATCGGCGAAGCATAGAAAGCGGGCGAATGCTCCTCGATGAAGCTGCGGCGCGCGACATCGCTGGCGAAGGATGAAAAATCCGCTTCGAAGCCCGGCACGGTGAGCGCGCCGGCGTCGTTGACGCTCGGGCGCTCCGGTGATGCCTTGGGCGCCTGCGCCAACGCCCCTGCGCTCCAAGCCAAGCACAAGGCAGCCATCCCCGCCAATTTTGCGTGTAGCGTCATCCTTTCCCCTTTCCTCTCTGAACCACGCACAAAAAAGGGCAGCCGGCTGATCGAACCGGCTGCCCACCCCCAACTTGCTGTTTGTCCGATGCCTTATTCGGCCGCCATCGCGTGGATGCCGTGCGACGGACGCGGATCTTCCGCAATCGCGTTGGTCCAGTCCCAATATCCCGATGGCGGGGCACCGGTGATGCCATATTCCTCGCGAATATCCTCGATCTTCCAATCGACCATGTCGCGCCAGGGAAGAAGCGTCAGCGGCTTCTTCCAGCTGTTGCCCTGGGCTGCGCCGATATCCATCGCCTTGTGCATTTCGACGAGCGCCTTGGGATAATGCAGGCCCGCCTTCATGATCGATTTCGACTTGAGATAGGTCGGCACGCGCATGAACACGGCGGCGAGTTCGGGCTTGAAGTAATTGCAGAAGCCACGGAAATTCGCTTCGAGCAGCGCGATTTCACCACAGAAATTGGTTTCGAAACCCGTCACCATATGCTCGATGTCATGGGTGAGCGTGCGTTCCTTGAGATAATATTCGTAGTCGCTGCGAACCTGCATGCCCTGGAAGAAATAATCCATGTTGTAGCCGCTGTTCGCGATGAAATCGTAGATCACCGCACCGAGCGTGCCGGGCTTTGAATCCTTCACTTCCTCGGCCTTGAAGTCCGAGAGCAGGCGACGATCAAGCCAGGCCCGGAATTCGGGAAGGCGTTCGGCCTCTTCCTGGATCATCTGCTCGATCGCCGGCACATCTTCCAGCTGGTGGAGGATCTGCGCGACTTCGGGGATGAACGCGGTATTCGGCATGTCCGCGCCGTTCTTGCGCAGGAATTCCTGCGCGATCAGCGCGCGAAGCGGCCCATGGTTCAGATAACGCGAGCTGCTGATGAGCACCGAGGATTCGGTCTCGTGCTTGGTGATCGCGCCGTTGAAATATTCAAAATCGGCCTGACTGACGTTCGACATTGTTTTCCCCTCCTGAGGAAAAAAGGGGACGGGCGCACCGCCCCCTTCCATGCATTATTTACTCGGCGGCGATGGCGACGCTCTGGTCGTTGGCCGGGGCCAGGAATTCGCCGGGGGTTGCGCCGGTATATTGCTTGCCGTCGAACACGGAGACGCCGTTGACGAGCGTCAGACGCATCGGTGCGGGCGGGCGCGTGAAGCGCCAGCTGGTGCCTCCCTTACCATCGGGCACGTCGAAACGCTTTTCCATGTTCTGATACTGGACCTCGTCGAGGTTGAAGACGACGACGTCCGCGCGCTTGCCGACCTTGATCTCGCCGCGATCGGTGAGGCCGAAGAAATTGGCGAGCTTGCCGGTCATGACATGGACGGCCTGTTCCAGGCTCATCAGCTTTTCGTCACGCGCATATTTGGTGAGCAGCAGGATGTTTTCGCCGCCTCCGCACAGCATCTGGAGATGCGCACCGGCGTCGGAAATATTGCCCACGGTCCGCGGGTCGTTCATCAGTTCGATGGTCAGCTGCTCGTCCTTGGGGAACGGTGCCATGTGCACGGTCGAGCGCGTGCCATTGGCGAGGATCCATTCCGCCATCGCGTCCGAACGGTGCAGACCGCGTTCATCGGCATATTCCTTGAGCGTGATGCCCGTGGGCCCGACGCCGTTTTCGGAATCGATGAGGTACAGATCCTGCGGGTTGTTCATCGGCGAGTGCGGCCAGGCCTTGGTGTCCCAGCTTTCGCGCGCGCGGGCGCGCCAATCGGCATCCGCGAGCAAGCTGGCCTTTTCCTCATGCGTGTCGGCCAGAACGACTTCGTGCCAGACATAGTCGTTCGACTGGGCGAAGATCAGCGACTTGACGAGGCTGAGCGTGCTGGTGGGCGAGACATGCGCGATGCCGGGCCAGATATCGATGCCATTGGCGCGCATCGATGCGACGCGTTCCTGCATCACGGGCTTGATGTCCTTCTGGAAATCGAGCGTGGGGACGGCGCCGGCAACCTGCATGCGGATGTTGCGGCCCTTGATCAGGCGCTCAAGACGCTCGAGCGATGCCGGGCCGGTCTTACGCATGAAGGTGTCGATGATGACCTGATAGGTCGTCCCCGGATAGCGTTCGAGAACCTCGAACAGCGCGACGAACTCGGCGTCATCGGCCTTGAGCGTCGGGATCGGGCGATCCTGACCGTCATGATCGTGCAGATTGTCGGACATGCCGAGCGCGCCAGCGGCGAGCGCATCGTCGAGCAGTTCTGCCATTTCCTTGATTTCATCGGCGGTGGCGGCGCGGTCCCAGGCCTCAAGGCCCATCACGGCAAGGCGGATCGCGATATGGCCGACAAACGCGGCATAGTTGGCGGGCACCTTCACCTTGCTGGTGAGCGACGCCTTATATTCCGACCACTTGTTCCAGTCCCAGGGCAGGTTTTCGACGAAGGGGCCTTCGGGAATATCCTCGAAGAACGAGAAGATCTTGATCATTTCGAGCTGGGCGGCCTTGTCCTTCGAGACCGGCGCGGCGGTGAAGCCGCAATTGCCGAGAATGACCGTGGTCGCGCCGCAGCCGGGCAGCGGATCAAGATCGGGCTGCCACCACATGGTGCCGTCATAATGGGTGTGGCTTTCGATGAAGCCAGGCGTCACCATGCAGCCATTGGCGAAATAGACCTTTTCGGAACCCGGCTTCAGATCTTCGCCGATTTCCACGATCGTGCCGCCGTTGATGCGCACGTCCGATTTATACGCAGGCGCGCCGGTGCCGTCGACGACGGTGCCGCCCTTGATCAAAATATCCGACATCCTCTTCTCCTCACCCATTTGTCATTTGCCCTGGTTTTTCAGGCTATAATTGCGCTGGGATGGCCGGGTGAGGCGCGACCGCACGACAGAAAGGCCGGATAATCCGGCTGATTTCCGCTTACGGACGCATGCATATAGTGATGCCAATTACCTCTCCCGCGCCGATGTCGGCCATCAACCACGAGCACATGGCGCAAATGCACCGAGTCCCGCGACGGATAGGCCGCCCGACATTTCGGAACCTACATACCAAAATTTTGGATGGCAAGCGATCCGTAAGGGAGGATCGGTAAAATGCTTACGCTTTGCGCTGGGCCGCAAGCCCGCTGATGATCAGGTCAAGCCCGGGTTTCCAGTTCGAGACCGAGGCTTCGTCGAACAGCCCGTGCGCCGCCGCGCGCGCATAGGGAAGCGCCTCGGCGTCATAGTCCGAAATCGTATCGGCGAACTTTGCCTCGCGCGTCGTGCCCGCGGCGTGCAGCGCCATATGGTGGATATGCGCCAGCGCGGCACCACCGACCTGGTGGCCGACAAGCCGGCACAGCTGCCCGGCCTCCTCCGCCTCGAAACCGCGCTCGACCAGCGCGGCGATCAGCATATCGACGAACTCAAGCTCCATCGCGACGCCGTAGCCGCCGTCCATATAGGTGTTGAGCGTGTAGGAATCCTGGCTGATCACGCTGTACAGCGACGCCGCATATTCGCGCACCACATCGCCCCAGCTCATATCCGACGTCACGATGAACGGGCGCGACGAGCGCCGGGTCAGCGCCAGCCGGATCAGTTCGTCGCGATCGGCGACATAACGATAGATGGTCGCAATCCCGACACCCAGATCGGCGGCGAGCTTTTTCATGCTGAGGTTTTCAAGCCCCATATCGTTCGCCGCATCCAGCACCATGTCCAGCGTCAAGCGGCGCGGCCGGCCGGCCTTGCGGTTCGCTGTCTTGGAGTCGGGCTGCTGCGTATCGATCATCATGGCGCCCCTTCTTTCCGAGATCGCCGCCAAAATCAAATCCGGAACGCAGGTTCGGTAATTCTTGCATGCCCGTTCAACTGGCAATCGGCCGCCGCAGCGCCTATGCCGCGCGCATACGGCGCCACCGCGCCACACCGATATATTGCAAAGGACGTTCATTTTGGTTGCGCAGGTCGATCCCTTCTACGCCATTGGTCTCAGCCGGCTGGCACATCAGTTGAAGGCGGACGGGCTGGACATCATCCATATGGAATTCGGCCAGCCTTCGACCGGTGCGCCACAAGCCGCCATCGCCGCCGCGCATAGCATCCTCGACAGCGATCCGATGGGCTATTGGGAAAGCACCGCGCTGAAAGAGCGTATTGCCCGGCATTATGCCGAAAGCCACGGCGTTGCCGTCGACCCCGAACAGGTGATCCTCACCTGCGGCGCGTCGCCCGCGCTCGTCCTCGCGCTCAACACCGCGTTGCCAACCGGCGCGCGCGTTGCGCTCGCGCGCCCAGGCTATGTCGCCTATCGCAACAATCTGAAGGCGCTGCACATGGAGCCGGTGGAAATCACCTGCGGCCCGGCAGAACGATACCAGCTTACTGCGGCTGCGATCGCCGCGATCGAACCGGCGCCCGACGCCGTGATCATCGCCAGCCCCGCCAATCCGACCGGCACGATCATCGCCGAGGGTGAACTCCGCGCGATCGCCGCGATCTGCGCCGAACGCGGCATCCGCATCATCTCGGACGAAATCTATCACGGGCTGAGCTATACGGGCGCTGCGCATTCGATGCTCGAGTTCGCGCCCGACGCCTTCATCATCAACAGCTTTTCCAAATATTTCAGCATGGCCGCCTGGCGGCTGGGATGGCTCATCGCACCGCTCGATCAGGTTGATCCGGTGCGCGCACGGATGACCAACCTCTTCCTCACCCCGCCCTCGCTCAGCCAGCATGCCGGGCTCATCGCCTTTGATTGCCGCGACGAACTGGAAGGCCATGTCGACACCTATCGCCGCAACCGTGCGCTGCTGCTCGACGCGCTGCCGGGCCTCGGCCTTAATGCCATCGCACCGCCAGACGGTGCCTTCTACATCTATGCCGATATCGGCCACCTCACGCAGGACAGCCTGGCCTTTTGCGAAAAGCTGCTGCGCGAAACCGGTGTCGCCACCGCCCCCGGTGTCGATTTCGACCCGGTCGAGGGGCATCATTTCATGCGGATCAGCTTTGCCGTGTCGACGCCGCTCGTTGAACAGGCGCTCGTGCGTCTGGCCGAATGGTTTCCGAAACAGCCGCGCCTAGCCTAGACGCGCCATCAGCGCTTCGGCAGCCGCCGGGGCGCGCACCTTTGCGCCGTTGATCATGAAGACGAAGACGTCGCGTCCGCCGTCGCGCCATGCCTTGGCCTGTTCGGCCCAGCGGTCGAGCGCTTCGGACGTATAGCCCGCAGGCTCGGCCTCCTCGGCATCCTGCAACCGGGCATAGGTGAAATCGGCGGTCTGCTCGGGAAAGCAGGGATGTTCGCGTGAATCGGCGAACACCACCGCAGCATTCGCCTTGCGCGCCATTTCGAAAAACGCCGGATCGTTGAAACTCTCGTGCCGCACCTCAAGCGCGTGGCGCAGGCGCACACCGTCCCGGCGTTCAGGCAGCAAGGCCAGAAACGCGGCAAAGTCCTCCGCGTCGAAATGCTTGGTTCCCATGAACTGCCACAAGATCGGGCCCAGCTTGCTGCCGAGTTCAGTCAGCCCCTGCCCCAGAAACCGGTCGATCGATTCCCCTGCCTCGGCCAGCACCTTGCGATTGGTGCAATAACGTGAGGCCTTTACCGTGAAGACAAAGTCGTCGGGAACCGCGGCCGCCCATTTGCGAAAGCTGTCGGGTGACTGGAGCCGATAATAGGTGCCGTTGACCTCGATCGCGCTGACACGCGAGGCCGCATGCTCAAGTTCGCGGGCATGGGGTAGCCCCTTGGGAAAGAAGGTTCCGCGCCAGGGCTCGTAGGTCCAACCGCCAATGCCCACCCGGATGCGTCCGTCAGCCATGCGATCCTCCCTGATTTGATCTGCACCAAGTGTGTCGCGGATCGGGCGTCTACGCAATCGCGCCTATTTCCCGATTGACGCGCCTTGGCGTAGGGACACCGCATAACCCCAATTTTGAAATGGACAGGCGATGAGCACCGACACCGACACCGACGAAGAATATGTGTATGACGAAGCCACCGGCGAATGGATCAGCGCGGAAGAGGCCGCCGGGCGCAGCAGCAGCGCAGGTGCCGTCGAAGTACGCGACGCGGTGGGCAACCTGCTGGTCGATGGCGACAGCGTGACGCTGATCAAGGATCTGAAGGTAAAGGGCGCCAATCAGACGCTGAAGCGCGGCACGGTCATCAAGTCGATCCGCCTGACGGGCGACGAACAGGAAATCGATTGCCGCCACGAAACGATCAAGGGCCTCGTCCTGCGCGCGGAGTTCGTGAAGAAACGCTGAAGCGGCCCCAGCACTTGGCCCTGTTCCCGAAGGGATCGGAAAGCAGGGCCGGTGCTGTCCTGACCGTTCCTTGAGAAACGATCACCGTCCCCCTATCCCCCCTAAACTGAACGGGAAATGACAGCTTTTCAAAATAATGTCAGGCGCGCCCGGTTAGCGGCCGCCGACTAGCCCGTGATCGCCGTCGACAAACCCCGTCACCAGTTCGCCCGCCTTCAGCTTCGCATTGTTGCCCCGCGCCAAAAGGCCCAGCACCCCGATCGCGACGACGCTGACGACCGTTTCGGGCGCCCCCGACTTTCCCTTGTCCTGATCGGTGCCTGTGAGCGCAATGGTCTGGCCGCGCCATTCGAGATGCAGCAGCCGAACGCTCAATTTCCCCGACTGCCCCAGAATGCCGTTCTTTTCGGCATCGACCACTTCGCCCACCGCTTTCGTGCCGACCGGGATCACGACCGCGCCGTTCTGGCTGACGGGGGCGTGGACGCGGAGCACAAAGCGATCGCCGGGCTTTGCGGTCTTGGTCGTCACCTCGTTCAGAACCATCAACTGCACCGGCGTGCCGCTGCGTAATACCGGCGCTGCCGTCACCTCCGCCGCGGCCGCCACGCCATTTGGCAACACCAAGGCGCATGCAAGCGCAGCCGCCCAAAGCCCGTTGGCCATCGATCCCCTTCCCCCCAATTTTGCCGGAGGATGCTGTGCATACGCGGAACGCGCAAGACGGTGATTGACGATCATCCTGACGCCATGTCAGCCTCCAGCACCTTGATAGGGGGAGGAAATATGCGTCATCCGGTTCTGGCCGCGCTTTGCGTGGGCATTCTTTTTACGTCTCCGGCAGTGGCCGGAAAACAGTCCCGACAATTTGTGGTGATGAACGACGCGGTCGGCGTCCCCGTCTTTCCGCACGACATCACCGACAGGCCCTATACCGTGATCGGCGAGGTCAAGGCGGGGGTGCGCAAGGCAACGCTGTTCAGCAGCGAGGCCTCGCAGGAGAAAATCTACAAGGAGCTTTGGGAGCGGGCGGACAAGCTGGGCGCGGATGCCGTCATCAACGCGCAATATGGCAATTCCCACGTCTCGGCGATGAGCTGGGGCAAGACCAACGCCACCGGAACCGCGATCCGCTTTACGGACGGCGCGGCTGCCACCGCAGAGCCGGCGGCCGCCGCGCCGGCGGACAATCCGAACTGAGCCCATATTGAGGGGAAGGGCAGTCACCCTTCCCCGCACACATCTTATTTCCGGTCAGCAGCGCTTTCATCGCGCGTGCCGCGGAATTCCGAATTGGCCGACCAGTTGGGCCAGTCGGTCGAATTGGCAAGATCGTTGCCCACGTCGAAAAGCAGCGCGATGTCGGCAGCGAGACCCTTCATATTGAAATCGGGGCTCCATTCGTCGGCGGGCTGGTGATAGCGCTTGGCAGTATAGTCCTTGCTCAGTTCTTCCGCGCGGGCGAGGCCGCCATCGACCAGATCATTACCCGCGCCGTAAGAAATGGCAGGTACGCCGCGCTTGGCGAAGGGAAAGTGATCCGAACGATAGAAGCCGCCGGCTTCGGTGCGCGGATCGGGGCTGTAGACGCGGTTATGCTTCTTGCCCTCGGCCACCAGACGATCGAGCAGGCCAAGCTCGGCCGTTCCCGAAATGGTGAAGTTGCGCGCCGGGCCGTTGACGCCGAACCCGTCCATGTTGAGCACGCCGGCGGTCTTGGCGAGCGGGTAGAGCGGGTTGGCGGCGTAGAATTCGGAACCCAGTAGCCCCTTTTCTTCAGCCGTCACCGCAAGGAACACCACCGAACGGGCGGGACGCGGTGCCTTGGCGAAGGCGCGGCCCATTTCGATCAGCGCCGAGGTGCCCGTCGCATTGTCGACCGCGCCGTTATAGATCGTGTCACCATTCGCATCGGGTGCCGCGACGCCAAGATGGTCCCAATGCGCGGTGTAGAGCACGGTTTCGTCGGGACGTGTCTTACCCGTGACGCGGCCGACCACGTTGCGCGAGGTGATGACTTCGCTGTTCACGGCGAAATCCGCAGAGATCGTTGCCTTCAGCGGCACCGGCTGGAAATCGCGCGCGCGCGCCTTCACCTTCAGATCTTCGAAATCGAGGCCCGAGGCCTTGAACAGCGCCACCGCAAGATCACGCTGGATCCATGCCTCAAGCGGCGCATGCGCCTTGGCCGGATCGTCGCGCACGATGTCGAACATCGTGTTGGTGTTCGAATTCTTGACGGTAGCCCAGCCATAGGATGCCGGCGCGGTTTCGTGGACGATCAGCGTGCCCAGCGCGCCTTTCCGCGCGGCTTCCTCGAACTTGTAGGTCCAGCGGCCATAATAGGTCATCGCCTTGCCGCCGAAATCGCCCTGCTGCGTCTCGAAATCGGGGTCGTTGACCAGTACGACGAGGATCTTGCCCTTGACGTCGAGACCCTTGAAATCGTCCCAGTTGCGTTCGGGCGCGGTCACCCCGTAGCCGACGAACACCAGCGGGGCGTCGGCGATAGTCACCTGCTTCTGCCCGTTGAGCGCGGCGCGCACCGCGATTTCTTCACCCTGGGTCAGCGCCTGCGGGCTGCCCGCCACGTTCAGCGAAACTTTGGGCGTGCCGGTGATCTCGGCGCGCAGCAGCGGCACCGCCTGCGTCCAGGCACGCTTGCCATCCGCGCCCTTGTCGCCGCCCGGCTCCAGTCCGGCCGCCTTCATCTGTTCGGTGAGATAGGCGACGGTTTTGGTTTCCCCCTCGGTCGCCGGGCCGCGCCCTTCGAACGCATCCGAAGACAGCGTCTTGATATGCGCATTGAGGCGCGCCTCATCGACGGCCGGTGCGGCCAGCGTCGCCGCCGGAGCAAGCAAAAGGGTAGAGGCAAGCAGCAGTGATTTCACGGCTATTCCTTTGCGTTGATGCCGGCGGCAGGACGCAGCCGGTTGCTATGCAACCGTCATAATCGCTCGCCCTTCCCTCGTCACCGGGAAACACCCGCAATTTTGCTTCCAACATCGTTGGTTGCGCAACAGCATTTCGCACCATCGGACGCTGTTGAGAGTCAATTGCAAGAGATGCCTTTGTCGGGTAAAGGCCGCGCCACATATAGGGGAATTGCAGATCCAATGAGCCTTCGAGTCGTCCTGCTGATGGCCAGCGCCTCCACCTTCGCGCTGCCCGCAACCGCCTTCGCCCAGTCCGCATCGCAACAGACGGGCGACCAGGAAAACATCATCGTCACCGCAGCGCGCACGGCGCTGCCGCCCAACGCGCTGCCGCTGACGATCGATGTGATCGGCAAGGAAAGCCTTGATCAGCAGATCGCGATCTCGGGATCGGTCACCGATGCGGTGTCCACGCTCACGCCCAGCTTTTCGCCGACACGCCAGAAGCTGTCGGGTTCTGGCGAAACGCTGCGCGGCCGCTCGCCGCTCTATGCGATCAACGGCATTCCGCAATCGACGCCGATGCGCGACGGCAGCCGCGACGGCTTCACCATCGACGGCTTCTTCGTCGACCGCGTCGAGCTGATCTACGGCTCGAACGCGCTGCAGGGCATTGGCGGCACGGGCGGCATCGTCAATCAGGTGACGGTCGGCGCTCCCACCAAGGAAGGCATTAGCGGCCGCGTGCTGCTGCAGGGCACCGCCGATAATGATTTCAGCAGCGACGGCCTGGGCGGCAAGGTTGCCGGATTGGTCCAGTACAAATCCGGCCGCTTCGATGCGACCGTGGGTGCCGCCTGGGAAAAGCGCGGTGCGTTTTACGACGGGCAGGGGCGCCGCGTCGGCCTCAACCTCACCCAGGGCGAAACGCAGGATTCGCAAACGCTCTCGCTCTTCGGGCGCTTTGGCTATGAATTGTCGTCGACCGCCCGGCTCGACCTGATTGCCAGCCGCTATGAACTCAAGGGTGACGGCGATTATGTCGCGCTCGCCGGCGACCGCGTAACTGGCCTGCCGACCAGCGCCGTGCGCGGCGACCCGCCGGGCAAGTCGGCACAGAGCCGCACCGAAAGCGTCGCGCTGTCGCTCACCGACAGCCAGCTGGGCGGTGGCCATTTCGTCAGCCAGATCTTCTTCAACCGTAGCCGCGACACGTTCGGCGGCGAAATCAATCCGCAGGCGACCTTCCAGGATCCCGCGCTCGCCCCCGTCGGCACGCTGTTCGACCAGTCTCAGAACCGCTCGCGCAAGCTGGGCGCCAAGATCAGCTATGAACGCGCGGTTCCGGGCTTCGAGGATCTGACGCTCACCGCCGGGTTCGACGCGCTGTTCGACAAGACCGAACAGGCGCTCATCGCCACCGGCCGCGTCTGGGTACCGCCCAGCGATTTCCGCAGCCTCGCACCCTTCGGCCAGGCCAATCTCAAGCTGTTCGACGGGATCGTCCGTCTCGCTGGCGGGGTGCGCTGGGAAAATGTCCAGATCAAGATCGACGATTATCACACGCTGGCCGCGACCACCTGCACCGCCACCCCACCCGCCACGAGTTGCGATTTATCGAGCTATGGCGGAGTCGATGTCGCGGGGGCGAAACCCAGCTTCAAGGACCTGTTGATCAACGGGGGCGTCATCGTCGAGCCGTGGGACGGCATTCGCGCCTATGCGAGCTATGCCGAGGGCTTCACCGTTCCCGACATCGGTCGCATCACCCGCGCGGTCGGCAAAGCGGGCTTTTCGGTGAGCTCGATCGGGATCGATCCGATCGTGTCGAACAATCGCGAGATCGGGCTGGAAGTGAAGCGCGGACCGCTTGACGCCTCGGCCGCCTATTTCTGGTCGTCGAGCGACAAGGGGCAGTTGCTCATCGCAGGCACCGATCGCAATTTCGACGTCCAGCGCCTGCGCATGGAAATTCAAGGGCTTGAGCTCAATCTGGGCGTGCGGATGCCGATCGACGGGCTCAAGCTCAATGTCGGGTACGCCCATATAAAGGGGCGGTACGACAGCGATGCCTCGCGCGGGGCGCCCGATGGGATCGTCGACACCGATCTCGATGGGGTCAACATCTCGCCTGATCGCGTCAATCTGTCGGCGAGCTACAATCGCGGGCCGATCTCGGCACTGGTCCAGACCCAGTTCTTCCTGTCGCGCACCTTCCATGCCGATGCCGACAAGCCCCAGCCCGATGCGCGCAACGATTTCGGCGGCTATAACATCACCGATGCCAGCATCCGTTACGATACCGGCTTTGGCGGGCTGAGCCTGTCGGTCCAGAACCTGTTCGACAAATTCTATATCGACTATTCCAGCGACACACGCCTGCCGACCGATCCGCTTTCCTATTTTGCGGGCCGTGGCCGGACGTTCACGCTTGGCTGGGATTACCGCTTCTGATGCGCATCATCGATCTGCTGCACCGCTGGACGGGGGGCCTGATCGGCCTCCTGCTCGCGGTGCTCGGGCTCTCCGGGGCGATCCTCGTTTTCCGGGATCAGTGGAATTTCCTGCCCCATGCGCGCGATACGCAGATCCGCGATGTCGGCGTGATCTCCGACGCCGTCGGCCGGATCATGGCCGATCCCGCCGCACGGCCCGAGTCGATCCTGTTCGCCTCCAAAGATCTGGGCCTCCACCGGCTTCGCTTCGAGGGTGACGCCGGCGCTTATACCGATCAGGCGGGCGAACAGATCACGCGCTGGGCCAGCAAATGGGACCGGGTGGAACTCTGGCTCTTCGATTTCCACCACTATCTCTGGTCGGGCAAGACCGGCGCGATCATCGAAGGCTGGCTGGCGCTTATCGGCATCGGCTTCGTCGTCACCGGCCTCATCCTCTGGTGGCCGCTGCGCAAGACCTTCTCGCTGCGCGCCTGGCCCGCGCGGATGAGCCGCCCGGCAATCGTCCGCCATCACCGCGATCTTGGTGTCGTCGTTGCACCACTCCTCCTCATTTCCTGCCTGACCGGCGCGATGCTGACGCTCAAGCCGGTGGCCGGCTTCCTGCTCAGCCCATGGTCTTCGCCGAAAGAGATCGTGAAGAGCCTTGAGGCGCCCGAGACAAAGGGCGGGCCGCTTGCCGCCAATCCCGATTGGCGCGCCATGCTCACCGCCGCGCACCAGCGCTTTCCTCAAGCCGAATTTCGCGGCCTCGGCCTGCCCGACGAGCCCGGTGAGCTCATCACGCTGCGCATGAAGCAGCCTGAGGAATGGTTGCCCAATGGCCGCACCATGATCTGGTTCGATCCGGCGACCGGACGGATCGTCGAGGCGCGCGACGCGCTTGCAATGCCGCGCGGGGCACAGCTCTTCAACCTCCTCTACCCGCTCCATGCCGCCAAGGTCGGCGGACTGGCATACAAGCTGCTGATGACCGTATCCGGCCTCTCCCTCGCCATGCTCGGCTCGCTCACCGTCTGGAGCTTCTGGTTCCGCCGCCCCCGCAAGCGCGCGGCGGGCCGCGTGCCTGCACGCCCGACAGTCAACGCCTGAGCGGCCCCGTTTAGGCCGGTTTCAAGGGGAAGCGCATCAGAGCGTTCCCCCGAAACCACTACCAAGCGCACAGGGTGGGTGCCGCGTGGGATGCATATGATGGTCTAAACCACCGGCCCATCCGCCGCGATTGGCCTTTTGCGGCGCGACCCGGTACAGCGGCCGGGATGGAGCGTAGCCCCGCCCTTGCCTGCCTGCGCGGCTGGATCGCGTCGCACCTGCTGTCACTGCTCGCGCTCATGGTGCTGGCAGGGCAAGGTACGGCGCTGCTCGCGGCGGAGCGGGACGATCCGCTTGCACCGACGCCCTTCTCGATCGAGGCCCGGCCGCTTCACGCCATCATTGCGCAGTACCGCGCGGGCGACAGCCTTCAGGCCACGCGCGCGCAGGCGCCCGATCCAGCCAAGTCCGGCCCGGGCACGCCGCCCTTGCTGGCCAGCCTCACCTTTACGGCGCCACGCAATAGCCGCAGCGCCGAACATGCCGCAGAGCGCGCCCGCTGGGCGCTGCGCGATCGCCGCGATCATCCCTTTCAGGCCCGGGCACCCCCGATTTCCTCGTGACCCCGCACCGTTGCGGGATTGCTTTTCATCACATCATCACGAGGACCATCATGACCCTTTCCCGCTCGGCCGATCCGGCCGCGCCGTACGAGCGCGCGCATTTCGAAAACCTGCTCCGCCGCTATCCCGAAATCGACGCGGAGGCGTTGACGACACTGCTTGATTTCCTGGCCGACGGTCCGATCATCGATCTCGGCCATATCAAGGGCGATCCGACGCTCGCCGCGATTACCGCGCGCGTGAAGCAGGAACATCCGGCCCGCTTCCGCACCACACCGATCCAGCATCTTCGGCAATGGGCGCTGCTGCTCATCCCGTTCATAGCGATCTGCTGGTATGTTTGGGATTATGGCGTGCACTGACGCCTGTTTTTCGTCCTCGGGGCCTTTCAGCCCCGAGGATCCCTTTCAAGCTGCGCGCACCGACCGAAAATCAGGGGCGGCAGGACACCCGCAACACCCGCTCAGGCAGGCCGATACGCCGCTAAAAATGTTTGATCAAAAATTTAAATAAGGGATTTGGGCCGCAACCGGCACCGCCGATCCGAACGGCTTGTTCGCGGACACTTACCGTGTCGCGAACCGCCTAACCGTCGGATTTTTCGGCATTGTTCATCCCGAAAAGGGATGGTGCCCAGGAGAGGACTCGAACCTCCACGCCCTTGCGAGCGCCAGCACCTGAAGCTGGTGCGTCTACCAATTCCGCCACCTGGGCACGGGGTAGGGCTGCGCCGATAGCGGCCCCCAACGATGCTTGTCAACACGTTCTTGAACGGGCATTGATTTTTTCCGACAAAAATCTTCCGGGGACAGGTGCCATGAACCGGCTGATCGTGATGTTTGGTGGCAGCGGCTTTCTGGGCCGCTATATCGCGCAGGAATTGCTCTCAACCGGTGTCCGCGTGCGCTTCGCCGAACGAGACCCCCGCCGCGCCTGGTTTTTGAAGCCACTTGGTGAGATCGGGCAAACCCAATTCGTCGCCGCCGACATCACCCGCAAGGACAGCGTGACCCGCGCGGTGCAGGGTGCCGATGCCGTGATCAACCTGGTCGGCGTACTCGATGGGTCGTTTCAGAAAATTCATGTCGACGGCGCGCGCAACGTGGCCGAGGCGGCGGCCAGTGCCGGGGCAACCGCGTTTGTCCATGTTTCGGCGCTGGGCGCCGACGCGAAATCCGAATCAAATTATGGACGCACCAAGGGCGAAGGCGAGGCCGCAGTCCGCGCGGCCTTCCCGGCAGCAACGATCCTGCGCCCGTCGATCATCTTCGGGCCGGAGGATCAGTTCACCAACCGCTTCGCCGGCCTGATCCGCGCGCTGCCGATACTGCCGATCATACGCGGCGCGGCGCGCTTCCAGCCGGTCTATGTTTGCGACGTGGCGCGCGCGGCCGCCCAGGCGCTGCTCGATCCCACCGGTCATGCGAGCAAGACCTATGAACTTGGCGGCCCCGAAATACTCAGCATGGCCGAAATCAATCGCTGGCTGGAAAAGGCCACCGGCCGCGACCGGATCGAGATCGCGGTGCCCGACTGCGTTGCCGGCCCGATGGCCCGCCTGTTTGGCTGGGCCCCCGGCGCGCCGATCACCTGGGATCAGTGGCAGATGCTGCAGAGGGACAATATCGTCGCCGACGCCGCCGAGGGGTTTTCGGCGTTCGGCATCACCGCCACCGCGCTCGATGCCGTTGCACAGAACTGGCTGGTGAAATATCGACACCTGGGTCGCTTCCGCGCGGATCGCAGCACCGCCTGACGCGTTCCCGCCTTTTCGTGTCGAGCCAGCCGAGGGCACGAGTTCCTTGAGATCGTCCCCCTCGGCCATGCTCGGGGCGATCCGGCAGGAGATTCGCGTCCATGACCTCCGGTGACGTGCTTACCTATATCCTCCTCGGGATTATCGAGGGGCTTACTGAATTCCTTCCCGTTTCCTCCACCGGCCATCTTATCCTCGCCAGCGCGTTGCTGGGTTTCGAGGGCGAATCCTCGGTTGCGTTCAAGATCGCGATTCAGTTGGGCGCCATCCTCGCCGTGATCGTCGCCTATTGGGGGCGCTTCTGGGGCGTGGCCAAGGGCCTGACGGCGGGCGATCGCGGCGCCATTGCCTTTACCCGCAACATCATCCTCGGCTTTCTTCCCGCAATGGTAATCGGCGTCATCGCCTATGACGCGGTGCGCGCGGCGATCCAGACCCCGATCATTGTCGCCGTGATGCTGATTTTGGGCGGCGTCGCCATTCTCGCGATCGAACGCATGGTGAAACAGGTGCGTTTTTCGAGCGTCGAGGAACTGCCCTTCGGCACCGCGCTCAAGATCGGCGTCGTCCAGTGCCTTGCGATGGTTCCTGGCGTCAGCCGCTCGGGCGCCACAATCATGGGTGCGCTTTTGATGGGGGTCGAGCGCAAGACGGCCGCGGAATACAGCTTCTTCCTTGCCGTCCCCACGATGATCGCCGCCACCGTCTATGCGCTGTGGAAGGACCGGGCTCTGCTTAGCCTCGACGATCTTGGCGCAATTGCCATCGGTTTCTCCACCGCCTTCGTCGTCGCGCTGCTTATCGTGAAGGCCTTTGTCGCAATGGTCTCGCGCTTCGGTTTCGCGCCTTTCGCCTGGTATCGAATCATCCTCGGATCGGTGGCCCTGATCTGGCTTTTGACGCGATAGGACCGATACGGCCATATATTGCAGCACAATATTGCGAGGTAATCGCAACAACGAGTGGATTTGAGATAAATAGGGAAGCTATACTGCCCTATAATGCAGATTCAGCGTGACAGGCCTCGGTTTTCGGTTATCGGCTCTCTCCAATTGACGGAGGAAACCGATGGCCGAAACGCCGATGCTGAAATTTGTGGGTGTCTCTCAGGACTATCCTGCAAAACGTGCAGCCGAACTACGCGCGGAAGATTTCAAGGAAATTTCGGCCCGCTTTCCGGTAGAGAAAGCCGAGGAACAGGCCTCGCGCTGCTCGCAGTGCGGCGTTCCCTATTGCTCGGTCCACTGCCCGCTGCACAATCACATCCCCGATTGGCTGCGCCTCACCGCCGAAGGCCGTCTGCGCGAAGCCTATCAACTGTCGAACAGCACCTCGACCAT
Source organism: Sphingomonas sp. C3-2 (assembly GCF_033025475.1). NCBI lineage: Bacteria > Pseudomonadati > Pseudomonadota > Alphaproteobacteria > Sphingomonadales > Sphingomonadaceae > Sphingomonas > Sphingomonas sp. C3-2. Next base: position 2,140,038 of record NZ_CP130322.1, on the reverse strand, counting down.
GCCCGAGATCTGCGGCCGCATCTGCCCGCAGGACCGGCTGTGCGAAGGCAATTGCGTCATCGAATTTTCGGGCCACGGCTCGGTCACCATCGGTTCGGTTGAAAAGTTCATCACCGACACCGCCTGGGAAGAAGGCTGGGTCGAACCGCTCGTCGCGGGCAAGGCCACCGGCCAGTCGGTCGCCGTGATCGGTGCCGGCCCGGCCGGTCTCACCGCCGCCGAATATCTCCGCGTCGCGGGCCACGACGTGCATGTCTATGACCGCCACGACCGTGCCGGCGGTCTGCTGACCTACGGCATCCCGGGCTTCAAGCTCGAAAAGGATATCGTGATGCGCCGCGTCGAGCGCCTGAAGGAAGGCGGCATCGTCTTCCACCAGAGCTTCGAAGTCGGCCGCGATGCCACGCTCGACGAACTGCGCAAGAAGCATGACGCCGTGCTGATCGCCACCGGCGTCTACAAGCCGCGCGCCATTAAGGCACCGGGCATCGGCACCGCGGGTATCGTCGAATCGCTCGATTATCTGATCGCGTCGAACCGCAAGAGCTTTGGCGACACCGTTGCCGCGTTCGAAAGCGGCGCGCTCAATGCCGAGGGCAAGAATGTTGTCGTGATCGGCGGCGGCGATACCGCGATGGACTGCGTCCGCACCGCGCTGCGCCAAGGCGCAAAATCGGTGAAGTGCCTCTATCGCCGCGACCGGGCCAATATGCCGGGTTCGCAGCGCGAAGTGGCCAATGCCGAGGAAGAAGGCGCCGAATTCGTGTGGCTCGCCGCCCCCGAAGCCTTTGACGGCACCGACACGGTCACCGCCGTCCGCGCCACCAAGATGCGCCTCGGCCAACCCGACGCATCGGGCCGCCGCGCGCCCGAACCCGAACCGGGCAGCGAGTTCCGCCTCGACGCCGATCTGGTGATCAAGGCGCTCGGCTTCGACGCCGAGGACCTGTCGCGTTTGTTCGGCAACGAGGATCTGACCGTCACCCGCTGGGGTACCGTCCGCGTCGATCACAAGACGATGCAGACCAGCGTCGACGGCGTCTTCGCCGCCGGTGACATCGTGCGCGGCGCCAGCCTTGTCGTCTGGGCGATCCGCGATGGCCGCGACGTCGCCGAACACATGCAGGCCTATCTGAAGGCGAAGGCCAAGGCCGCGCCGCAAAAGGCCCTCGAGCCGGCATAAGGGTTCGCCCTGATGCCCCGCCCGCCCGAATTTTGAAAAGAAGCGAAACGACCATGACCAAGCAGTTCAACATCGACGCCGAACGCGAACGTCTCGCCCGCGAGGGCATGTATCGCCCCGAATTCGAATCCGATGCCTGCGGCGTCGGCCTCGTCGCCGCCACCGATGGCAAAGCCTCGCGCCGCGTGGTGTCTTCGGCAATCGACGCGCTGAAGGCCGTCTGGCATCGCGGTGCCGTCGACGCGGATGGCAAGACCGGCGACGGCGCCGGCATCCATGTCGACCTGCCCGTCCGCTTCTTCGACGACGCGATCGCGGCGGGCGGCCATGATCCGCTGCCCAACCGCCTTGCCGTTGGCATGATCTTCCTGCCGCGCACCGACCTGCACGCGCAGGAAACCTGCCGCACGATCGTCGAATCCGAAATCATCGATGCGGGCTACACCATCTATGGCTGGCGCCAGGTGCCGGTCGACGTGTCGGTCATCGGCCGCAAGGCGCAGGAAACGCGCCCCGAGATCGAACAGATCATGATCGCGGGCCCGATGCCCGGCGCGCAGGATGCCGCCGAGTTCGAAAAGAACCTCTATCTCGTCCGCCGCCGGATCGAAAAGAAGGTGATCGCCGCGCAGATCTCGGGCTTCTACATCTGCTCGCTGTCGTGCCGCTCGATCATCTACAAGGGCCTGTTCCTCGCGGAATCGCTCTCGATCTTCTATCCCGACCTGCAGGACGAGCGTTTCGAAAGCCGCGTGGCGATCTTCCACCAGCGTTATTCGACCAACACCTTCCCGCAATGGTGGCTGGCGCAGCCTTTCCGCTGCCTTGCCCATAACGGCGAAATCAACACGATCCGTGGCAACCAGAACTGGATGAAGAGCCACGAGATCAAGATGGCGAGCCTCGCCTTTGGCGAGCATTCGGAAGACATCAAGCCCGTCATCCCGGCAGGTGCGTCCGACACCGCCGCGCTCGACGCCGTGTTCGAGGCGATCTGCCGTTCGGGCCGCGATGGCCCGACCGCCAAGCTGATGCTCGTCCCCGAAGCATGGCAGGCCGCCAATGAAATGCCCGCCGAACATCTCGCGATGTACGAATATCTCGCCTCGGTGATGGAACCGTGGGACGGCCCCGCCGCGCTTGCGATGACCGATGGCCGCTGGGTCGTTGCCGGCATGGATCGCAACGCGCTCCGTCCGCTCCGCTTCACGCGCACGACCGACAATCTTCTGATCGTCGGTTCGGAAGCCGGCATGGTCGTCGTGCCCGAAACCTCGGTGGTCCAGAAGGGCCGCCTCGGGCCGGGCGAAATGATCGCGATCGACCTCGACGAGGGCGAACTCTACAACGACCGCGCGATCAAGGACCGGATCGCGGGCGAACAGCCCTATGCCGATCTCGTCGGCAACTTCCTCACCATCGACGACCTGCCTGCAGCACCCGCAAACGCAACGCCGACATATGACCGGGCGGACCTCACCCGCCGTCAGGTTGCCGCCGGCCAGTCGCTCGAGGACATGGAACTGATCCTGTCGCCGATGGTGGAGGATGCGAAGGAAGCCGTCGGCTCGATGGGCGACGACACCCCGCTCGCCGTCATCTCGAGCAAGCCGCGCCCGATCAGCCAGTTCTTCCGTCAGAACTTCTCGCAGGTCACCAACCCGCCGATCGACTCGCTGCGCGAAACGCAGGTGATGAGCCTCAAGACGCGGTTCAGCAACCTCGCGAACATCCTCGATCGCGAAGCGCAGAACGATCACGTTCTGGTGCTCGAATCGCCCGTGCTCACCTGCTCGGAATGGACTCGGCTGAAGAGCTATTTCGGCGCGCAGGCAGCCGAGATCGACTGCACCTTCCCCACCGGCGGTTCGCATGATGATCTGCGCGCCGCGATCCAGCGCATCCGCGCGGAAGCCGAGCAGGCCGTTCGCGAAGGCCGTTCGGAAATCTTCCTCACCGACGAGAATGTCGGCCCGGATCGCATCGCCATCGCTGGCGTGCTCGCCGCCGCCGCCGTCCACACGCACCTCGTGCGCAAGGGCCTGCGTTCCTACGCATCGGTCAACATCCGCACTGCGGAATGCCTCGACACGCATTATTTCGCGGTGCTGATCGGCGTCGGCGCAACCACCGTGAACGCCTATCTGGCCGAAGCGGCGATCGCTGATCGCCACGCCCGCGGCCTGTTCGGCGAGATGGCCTTCGAAGATTGCCTGAAGCGCCACAAAAAGGCGGTCGATGACGGCCTGCTCAAGATCATGTCGAAGATGGGGATCGCTGTGATCTCCAGCTATCGCGGCGGCTATAACTTTGAAGCCGTTGGCCTGTCGCGTGCGCTGGTCAACGATCTCTTCCCCGGCATGCCGGCCAAGATCTCGGGCGAAGGCTATGCTTCGCTCCACTATAGCGCGGTGACGCGTCACGAAGCCGCGTTCGACAAGGCCGTCGTCACGCTGCCGATCGGCGGTTTCTATCGCCAGCGCGCTGGCGGCGAGACCCATGCCTATTCGGCACAGTTGATGCACCTGCTGCAGACCGCTGTCGCCACCGACAGCTATTCGACCTATCTGCAGTTCTCGCGCGGGGTGCGCGATCTGCCGCCTGTCTATCTGCGCGATCTGCTCGAATTCAACTTTGCGAATGAGCCGGTGGCGATCGACAGCGTCGAATCGATCACCGAGATCCGCAAGCGCTTCGTCACCCCGGGCATGTCGCTCGGCGCGCTCTCGCCCGAGGCGCATGAAACGCTCGCGATCGCGATGAACCGCATCGGCGCCAAGGCCGTGTCGGGCGAAGGCGGCGAAGACAAGATCCGCTACCAGCCCTATGAAAATGGCGACAACGCCAACTCGGTGATCAAGCAGGTCGCCTCGGGCCGGTTCGGCGTCACCGCCGAATATCTCGGCGCGTGCGAGGAAATCGAGATCAAGGTTGCCCAGGGTGCCAAGCCCGGTGAAGGCGGCCAGCTGCCCGGTTTTAAGGTGACCGAATTCATCGCCCGCCTGCGTCACTCGACGCCCGGCGTGACGCTGATCTCGCCCCCGCCGCACCACGACATCTATTCGATCGAGGATCTGGCGCAGCTGATCTACGATCTGAAGCAGATCAACCCGCGTGCCCGCGTCGGCGTGAAGCTCGTCTCCTCGGCCGGTATCGGCACCGTGGCGGCGGGCGTTGCCAAGGCGCATGCCGACGTCATCCTGATCGCCGGCCATGTCGGCGGCACCGGCGCTAGCCCGCAAACCTCGGTCAAATATGCCGGCACGCCGTGGGAAATGGGCCTCAGCGAGGTAAACCAGGTCCTGACGCTCAACGGCCTTCGCCACCGCGTCAAGCTGCGCACCGACGGCGGCCTCAAGACCGGTCGCGACATCGTGATCGCCGCCATCCTCGGCGCCGAGGAATATGGCATCGGCACGCTCTCGCTCGTCGCCATGGGTTGCATCATGGTGCGTCAGTGCCACTCGAACACCTGCCCGGTCGGCGTCTGCACGCAGGATGACAAGCTGCGCCAGAAGTTCACCGGCTCGCCGGAAAAGGTCATCAACCTGATGACCTTTATCGCCGAGGAAGTGCGCGAGATCCTGGCGCGTCTGGGCTTCCGTTCGCTCGACGAGATCGTCGGCCGCACCGAGTTGCTCCGTCAGGTCAGCCGCGGCGCCGAGCATCTCGACGACCTCGATCTCAACCCGATCCTCGCCAAGGTCGATGCCGATGACGAGAAGCGCCGCTTCAACATCGACACCTTCCGCAACGATGTGCCCGACAGCCTCGACGCACAGCTGATCGCCGATGCCAAGGCCGTGTTCGAACGCGGCGAAAAGATGCAACTGACCTATACGGTGCGCAACACGCACCGCGCGGTCGGCACGCGCTTCTCGTCTGAAATCACGCGCCGCTTCGGCATGTCGAAGCTCGCCGATGGCCATGTTCAGGTGCGTCTGCGCGGCTCGGCCGGCCAGTCGCTTGGCGCGTTCCTCTGCAAGGGCATCACGCTCGAAGTGTTCGGCGACGCCAACGACTATGTCGGCAAGGGTCTGTCCGGCGGCGTCATCTCGGTGCGCCCGATGGTCAGCTCGCCGCTGGAAAGCCGCCGCAACACCATCATCGGCAACACCGTTCTCTACGGTGCGACCTCGGGCAAGCTCTACGCCGCAGGCCAGGCCGGTGAACGCTTCGCCGTCCGCAACTCGGGCGCCGATGTGGTTGTCGAGGGCTGCGGCGCGAATGGCTGCGAATATATGACGGGCGGGACTGCCGTCATTCTCGGCAGCGTCGGCCAGAATTTCGGCGCCGGGATGACCGGGGGCATGGCCTTCATCTTCGACGAGGATGAAAATTTCGAACGTCGCGCCAACCCCGACAACATCATATGGCAGCGTCTGGACTCGGCGCATTGGGAGGCCCGTCTCAAGTCGCTGATCGCCGAGCATGCGCTGGCCACCGACAGCAAATGGTCGAACGCGATCCTCGACGACTGGGATCGCCGTCGCCATCAGTTCTGGCAGGTCTGCCCGAAGGAAATGGTGTCGCGCCTCGCCCATCCTCTGAGCGACGCGGCCGAGGTGATCGCCGCCGAATAAGCGCGGTTGCGCCACCAGAAACGCCGAGCCGGCTCCGTCGAAAGACGGGGCCGGCTTTCGTTCAGGCCCAGCTCAGGCTACTATCTCTATTCATTCCGCTTTCCGCGTCCGTGCCTGCACGAAGGATCTGCCATGCGCCGCAACGCCGTCATCTTCGCCTCGCTCCTGTTGGTCTCAGCCCCTGCCGTTGCCCGGGATGCGCCCGAGGCCGATCTTGCGCGCAAGATCGGTGACCCACGCGTCCAGGAACATGTGGCGGATGTGATTTCCGGCGCGATGGGCGCGGTGCTCGACATGCGGATTGGCAAGCTTGAAAAGGCCATCGATCCCCGCTCTGAAGCATCCGACGATGATACCGTGCGCGACCGCGTGGCCGATGGAGACCCTGACGTCGAATCGCGCATGGCTGATCGCAGCCGGGCGATGACCGGGGTGATGGCGGGTGCCAGCGCGCGCCTTGCCGACATGCTTCCCGGGTTGCGCGCGGCGATGGGCGATATTCTTGGTCAGATCGGCGATATCGGTGGGCGAATGGGTGATCTGACCGGCGATTATTGACGGTCTTTCGGCACATCTGACGCTAATTGTCATTCCCGGCCAACAAGCCGGTATCAAAGGCTGGACGGCACCGCCGGCCACGTTAAAGTCGCCTGCAAATGTGGCAGCTATTTCAATTCCCTCTGTGTCCGTTTTCCCGCAAGGTCCGCCTTCTCCTCGGTGAGAAAGGGGTCGGCTACGAACTTGTGCGCGAATCCCCCTGGGATCGTCGCGACGAGTTTCTCGACATGAACCCGGCGGGGCAGACGCCCGTGATGGTCGAATCCGATCGCAATGTGCTGCTGATCGATTCCGCCGCCATCTGCGAATATTTCGAGGAAACGGTCGACAAGGCACCACTGATCGGCGGGACAGCCGCGAACCGCGCCGAAGTGCGCCGCCTTGTCGCCTGGTTCGACCAGCAATTTTATGGCGACGTCGTCGGCCCGCTGATGCACGAGCGCATGAAAAAACGGCTGATCGAACGCTCCGCACCCGATGCGCGCATCCTGCGCGAAGCGATGAAGAACGCGCACAGCCACTTCGATTATCTCGACTATCTGCTCGATCACCGGACCTGGCTCGCGGGCGCAACGCTCAGCCTCGCCGACCTGACGGCCGCAGCGCATATCTCGGTTGCGGACTATCTGGGCGGCCTCGACTTCAAGGGCCATGAGCTGGTGAAACGCTGGTATGCCGGACTCAAGTCACGGCCCAGCTTCCGGCCGCTGCTGTCCGAGCGGATGGAGGTCATCAAGCCCCCCGAGCATTACGACAAGGTCGATTTCTGATAAAAAAAGAGGCGCCGGAAACGGCGCCTCTTTTGCTTTACTTGCACTTGGCTTCGGTGCGCCCCTTGACCACCTGAGCCTTCAGGCTGGCCGTCGCCGTGGCTCCGTACACCTGATCGAATTCGTCGAAGACCTTGCAGGCGTCAGGCAGCTTCTTGAGCCGCGTCAACGACTGCCCGAGATGAAACAGGCTGTCCGGCGCGCGCGCACCCTTGGGCTGCTTTTGATAATTGTCATAAAACGCCACCGCCGCGAGTGCCGGCTTGCCTTCATCCAGATAGGCACGGCCCAGCAGGTTCTGGGCAAAGGTGACACGGCTATGCTTGGGGTATTTTTCCACCATCAGCTTCAGCTGGGCCTGCGCCTCGGGATAGAATTTCGCTTCCCACAGACGATAGCCGTACAGATAGGCGTCCTCGCCGGGGTCGCTGCTCGTCGGCTTCTGGATTGCCTCGAGCGCGGTCTTGCGATCGCCACTCGGCTTGGTCGGCGCAACCGAGCTGACCGCCGGCGGCTTGACGCTTCCCGTGCCCGACGCGGCACCGGGCGTCGACACGGGCTCACCGCCCCCTTCAAGCGCCTTCAAGCGGGCATCCATCTCGGCCTTATAGGCCTTGAACGCCTCATCGAGCTGGCGCGTTTTGTAGCTGTTCTGCTCGATCTGGCCGGTCAGCGACTGAAGCTGCGATTCCAAGGCGTTCACGCGTGCCGACAGATCAGCCAGCGGGGTCGAGGCCGGGCTGCCGGCCTGATCGACATCGCGCGCAGGTGCGGCGATTTCGGGCTCAAGAAACTGGGTGCTGCCGCCGGGGAACACCTTGCGCTGGACGGCCCGCATCTCCTTTTCCAGCTTGTCCACGCGGGGGGACAGATTGGCCGACTGCGCATGTGCCGCCGGGGCGCCCACGCTGCCGAGAAGTACCGCCAGAAGCAGCGTCTTACGCATGTTCACTCGTCTCCGATAACGCAATCTCACCCACCTTATAGGTAAGGCGCCGTACGTCCCTCAAGGGCCGAACGGCGCTTGCCTTCACGGCTGGGCGATGGTGTTGGCCGGCTGAACGCCCGGTGCGGGCGCCGCCGCATCGGTAGCAGCGCGCGCGGCAAGCGCCTTGGCACTGACGCCGACATTCGAAATGGTCCGCTCGGGCGGGCCCAGCGGCGCGACTTCACGGCCACCAACCGTCACCCGCAGCACATTGGGACGCCCCGTCAGGATCATCGGATCAACGGCATCGCCCGGCACCTGCCAGCTTTCACCCGCCTTCATGGTCTTTTCGAGCAGGCGCTTGCCATCGGGCTGATAGATGCGAAGCCAGATTTCATCGGTCGCGGTCAGCAGGACGGTGCCGGAAAGCGGCGCAGCCTGTTGCGGCGTCGCCGGTGCCGCAGCGGGGGCCGCCGCCTGCGCATTCTCGGCCTCATTGGCGAATTCGCTGGTGCCCGCAGCCACCGCCATCGGGTCACGGCCGCCCAGGCCATCGAGCAGCCCGGCGCGGATCACGCCGTACCCGGCAAGCAGAACCGCCGCAATGACCACGATCGTCCAGACCAGCCCACGCGGCGCGACACGTGCCGGATCGACGGGCTCGAAATATTCGGATTCGCGCGTCGACGCGCCGCCAATCGCGGACAGCTCGTTGCGGATATCACGCGCCAGCGCCACTTCATCGAGCCCCAGCGCACGGGCATAGGCCTTGGTGAAGCCGGTGCAATAAGTGATGGCGGGAAGATCGCTGTAGCGCCCCTCTTCCAGTGCCTCCAGATGACGCTGCGGAATACGCGTCCGCGCGGCAATATCGGAAAGATCGAGCTTGGCGGCATGGCGTGCCGCCGCAAGACGCTGTCCCACCGTACCGGAAACCGGGTTATGTCCTGCGGTTTCGAATTGCTCCGTCATTTCACCCAATGCTTATCTGATGTGGCGCCGTGGCGCGCATGTCACATTGGCGAGGCCGGTATGTCAATGCGAGCGGCCCACCCCATCGCGGTTTTTGAAACCCTCAAGCAATTTCAACGCCGTTGGCAGCCGCCCAGTCGGACAATGTTGCCCGCATGTCGCGCGGGGGACGATCGAGCCAGCCTGGCATTTCAGCCTGAAGCTTTGCCCGGTCGAGCGTGCGCAGCATCGCCTTGACGGGGCCGATGGCTGCGGGCGTGATCGAAAGCCGTTCAATCCCGAGACCGATCAGCGCCATCGCCTCAAGCGTACGCCCACCCATCTCGCCGCATACCGTCACCGGCACGCCGGCCTGTTTGGTGGGCGCGATCACGCGGCGCAGGAAACGCAAAATAGCAGGCGAGAGCCAGTCATAGCGCTCTGCTAGCTTGGGATGGGCACGATCAGCCGCGAAAAGGAACTGGGTAAGGTCGTTGGTTCCGATCGACAGGAAATCGATGTTCGGGAGCAGCAGATCGAGGCTTTCCGCAATTGCGGGCACTTCAAGCATCGCGCCGTAGCGAATGTTCGCGGGCAGCATCCGCCCACGCGAGGCCACCCATGCCCGCTGCGCCTCGAACAACGCCTTGGCCTCGTCGAACTCCCAGGGTTCGGAAACCATCGGGAACATCACGTTGAGCACCCGACCGGCGGCGGCCTCGATGAGCGCGCGCGCCTGCGCCTTCATCAGGCCATTGCGTTCCAGCGCAACGCGCAGCGCACGCCAGCCCATGGCGGGGTTTTCCTCAACCGCCTCATCCTGACGCATATAGGGGAGCGCCTTGTCTCCGCCGATATCGACGGTGCGAAACACCACGGGCCGCTCGCCAGCGGCATCAAGCACGTCGCGGTACAGGCGCTGCTGCCGCTCACGCTGCGGCAACGTGGCCGAGACGAGAAACTGGAATTCGGTGCGGAAAAGCCCGATGCCGTCGGCGCCGGTCACATCGAGCGCGGAGACATCGTCGCGCAGCCCGGCATTCACCATGAGCGCAATCGGAACACCGTCCTTCGTCATCGAAGGCTGATCGCGCATGGCGGCAAAGGCGGCGCGGCGTTTCTGGTTGAGCGTCAGCTTGGCGTCGAACGCTTCCTGCATCGAGGGCGTCGGACGCACGAAGAGCGTGCCGTTCGCGCCATCAAGCAGGACGGAATCGCCCTCCCCGATCATCCGGCGCACATTGGCGACGCGCCCGAGCACGGGCACGCCCATGGCGCGCGCCACGATCGTGACGTGCGCGGTGAGCGAGCCTTCCTCGAGGATCACGCCCTTCAGACGACGGCGGTCATATTCCAGAAGCTCCGCCGGCCCCAGATTGCGCGCGATTAGGATCGTATCCTGTCGCAATCCCAATTGCGCAGCAGACCCGAGCTGCCCCGAGACGATGCGCAACAGCCGGTTGGACAGATCCTCAAGATCGTGCATCCGGTCGGCAAGCAACGGATCGTCGATCTGGCGCATGCGCATACGTGTGCGCTGCTGTACGCGCTCAATAGCGGCTTCGGCGGTCAGGCCGCTGTCGATCGCCTCGTTGATCCGGCGCGACCACCCCTCGTCATAGGCGAACATCTTGTACATCTCGAGCACCTCCTGGTGCTCGCCGCCGCCGAATTCGGCCTGGCTCGCCATGCGGTCGATCTGATCGCGCATCTTGTCGAACGCCGAATAGACGCGGTGCCGTTCCGCCTCGATATCCTCTGCGACGGTATGTTCGATCGTGATGCGCGGCTGGTGATAGACCGCAACGCCGTGTGCCATCCCCTCAACCAGCTTCAGCCCCGTCAGGCGCATCGGCTGGGTGTCGTGGATTCGCCCGACCGCGCCCGCGCGTTCGTCGACCAACCCGGCATTGCCGATCAATTCGGAAAGCACCATCGCAACCGTCTGAAGCGCCTCGATGACGACATCGTCATATTTGCGCGGTTCGGCATGCTGGATGGAAAGAACGCCCACCGCTTCCTCGCGGCGGACGATGGGGACGCCCGCAAAGCTGTGGAAAAGTTCTTCACCGGTTTCGGGCTTGTAGGCGAAATCCGGGTGGCTCGCCGCCTCGTCGAGGTTCAGCGTTTCGACATTCTCGGCAATCTTGCCGATCAGGCCTTCGCCGAACGCCAGCTTGGTGACGTGGACGGCTTCCTGGTTGAGGCCGCGCGTCGCGAAAAGCTCAAGCACCCCCTCGCGGAGCAGGTAGATTGAACACACCTCGGAGGCGAGCGCCTCGCCGACGATGTTCACCACCTGGTTCAGCTTGGCCTGGGCGTTGTTTCGCGACGCCATCACATCGTGGAGGCGCTTCAGAATTTCGCGCGCGGACGCGCCTGCGGTGGACGTTGTCGAGAGAGCCATCCTCATGAGCGCTATCAGAATTTTCGCCCATTTTCCAACGACGATGCCATATGAGGCGACAACAATTTCACCGGCCCGGACAAATCAAACCATCGGCATTTGACCGACAAAATGGCCCATTTCTACCAATTATGCCTATTGCCGCGCCCTAGCGCACAAGAAAAACCCGGCCGATACCGCTCGTTGGAGCGTGATCGGCCGGGCCAATTCCTTATCCACCGCGCCTGTCGGCGCAGCGCATTCAAGCGTGGCGTGCCGCCAGCGTATCGGCGGCTTCGTCCATCAGCGCGCTGATGATCGTCGCAACCGGCTCTTCGCTCTTCACCATGCCGACCGACTGGCCCGCCATGACGGAGCCGCTCTCGACATCGCCTTCGATCACGGCGCGGCGCAGCGCACCGGCCCAGTAATGTTCGATCTCGAGCTGGGCGGCGCCCATGTCGACCTTGCCTGCATCAAGCGCCTGCGCGACTTCGCGCTGCTTGGCGGCAAAGGCTTCCATCTCCGCGTTGCGCAGCGCGCGTACCGGGATGACCGGCAGACGCGGATCGATCTGAACGCTGGTGATGGCGTCACGCGCCGAGGCCCGGATGAACGCCTTCTTGAAGTTGGGATGCGCGATGCATTCGGTTGCGCACACGAAGCGCGTGCCCAGCTGAACCCCGGCGGCGCCCATTTCAAGATAGCTGGCGATCGCCTGCCCCTTGCCGATCCCGCCCGCCACGAAGACGGGAACCAGATCGGCGATTTCGGGCAGCATTTCCTGCGCGAGGACCGAGGTGGAGACCGGACCGACATGGCCGCCGGCTTCCATCCCCTCGATCACGATTGCATCGACGCCCGAGCGGATCAGCTTCTTGGCGAGCGCGAGCGCCGGCGCGAAACAGATCACCTTGGCACCATGTGCCTTGATCGCATCCAGCGCGCCTGCCGGCGGCAGGCCGCCCGCAAGCACGACATGCCCCACCTTGTGCTTGCCGCAGATCTCGATCAGCTCGAACAGCTGCGGGTGCATGGTGATGAGGTTGACGCCGAACGGCTTGTCGGTCTTTTCCTTGGTTGCCGCGATTTCCGTGTCGAGCAGTTCCGGCGTCATCGCACCACAGGCAATGACACCGAACCCGCCGGCATTGGAGATGGCCGAGACCAGGTTGCGCTCCGAAATCCAGCTCATCGCGCCGCCAAGAATGGCGACCTCGCAGCCAAGAAACTCGGCGCCTCTGGCCATCAGCCGGGCAAGACGGTCGCGACCGGCGCTCACGCTTCGACGGACTCCGGTGCGTCAAGGCCATAGGTGGTGTGCAGCACACGCACCGCAAGCTCAGCATATTCTTCCTGGATCAGCACCGAAACCTTGATTTCGGAGGTGGCGATCGCCTGAATGTTGATTCCGCGATCGGCCAGCGCCTGGAACATCGCGGCCGCGACGCCCGGATGGCTGCGCATGCCGACGCCGACGATCGAGACCTTGCAGATCTTGGTGTCGTGCTTCAGCTCGGCATAGCCGATCGTGTCCTTCGACTTTTCCAGCGTGTCGATCGCGCGCGCCAGTTCGGCGCCGGGCACCGTGAAGGTGACGTCGGTCGAGCCGGTTTCGTGCGCGATATTCTGCACGATCACATCGACGTTGATGTTGCTGTCGGCCAGCGGACCGAAGATCGAGGCAACGCCGCCCGGCTTGTCGGGAACGTCGGTCAGCGTGATCTTTGCTTCGTTGCGGTCAAGCGCGATGCCGGTGATGCGTTGGCGTTCCATCTCGTTGTCCTCAATCTCATCATCGCCGACGATCAGGGTCCCCGGCAGTTCATTATCCGTGGGCGCATCGAAGGACGACAGCACCTGAATGCGCACGCCTTCCTTCATCGCCAGCCCGACCGAGCGCGTCTGGAGCACCTTGGCACCGACGCTCGCAAGCTCGAGCATTTCTTCGTACGTCACCTTTTGCAGCTTGCGCGCCCGGGGCACAATGCGCGGATCGGTGGTGTAAACGCCGTCGACATCGGTATAGATGTCGCACCGGTCGGCCTTCACGGCCGCTGCGACCGCGACCGCCGAGGTATCCGATCCACCACGGCCGAGCGTGGTGATACGGCTTTCTTCGGTCATTCCCTGGAAACCCGGAATGACGGCGACCTGGCCCGACTGCATGGCGGCAATCAGCTTGTCCGTATCGATGGTTTCGATGCGCGCCGAGGCATGGCGATCGGTGGTACGGATCGGCAGTTGCCAGCCGAGCCAGCTGCGCGCATTGACGCCCATCGCCTGCAGCGTGATCGCCAGCAGGCCGCTCGTCACCTGTTCGCCGCTTGCCACCACCACGTCATATTCGGCGGGGTCATAAAGCGACGATGCCTCGCGGCAGAAATTGACAAGACGATCGGTTTCGCCGGCCATGGCCGACACGACAACCGCGACTTCATTGCCAGCGTTTACCTCGCGCTGAACGAGCGCCGCGACATTGCGGATCCGCTCGATCCCGGCCATCGAGGTGCCGCCGAATTTCATTACGATACGGGCCATGCAAACTTCCCGGAAATTTCCTGAAAAGCCCTTTGGTCAAAAGGCGCGGCCCTGATAGGGACGACCCATGGCAAACGCAACAACGATCAATCCGGACGAGGCCGCGCATTTCGGCAAGATGGCGGCCGAATGGTGGGATCCGAAGGGGTCCTCGGCGATGCTCCACCAGCTCAATCCCGTGCGCCTGGGCTATATCCGCGACGCCGTTGACCAGCATTGGCAGCTGGATGAGCATGATCGCCACGCGCTGAAAGGCAAGCGCGCGCTCGACATGGGTTGCGGCGCGGGGCTGTTGTGCGAGCCGCTGGCGCGCATGGGTGCGGCGGTTTCGGGTTTCGATGCGGCGCGCGAAAATATCGCGGCGGCGCGGCTGCATGCCGAACAATCAGGACTGTCGATCGATTATCGCCATGGCGGGGTCGAATCGCTGGAGGGCGCGCAGTTCGATCTGGTGACCTCGCTCGAGGTGGTCGAGCATGTGAACGACCCGGCGGCGTTCATCGCGGGGCTGGCAGATTCGCTGGCGCCCGGCGGGCTCATGATCCTGTCCACCCCGAATCGCACCAATTTGTCGCATCTGGCGCTGATCACGGTGGGCGAGAGCATCGGCGGCATCCCCAAGGGGACGCATGACTGGAATAAGTTCCTGACGCCCGAGGAACTGACCGCGATCGTCGAGCAGGCCGGGCTTCAGGTGCGCGACCTGACCGGCCTCAGCTTTTCGCCCACGCGCGGGTTCGTGCTGAGCGAGAACACGACGATGGATTATCTGATGACGATCACGCGCGCCTGATCCGGCGCGCGCGCATCAATCAACGGAAATTGTCGGCGTAGGCCTGCAGCTTGAGCTTGCGCTCGGGCGCTGCGATCACGTGATATTCAAGGCCTTCGCGTTCAGCATAAGCCTTGGCGCCCTCAACATCGGTGAAATAGAGCTTGATCTGCTGCTGGGTATCGCCCGAGCCAGCCCAGCCCATCAGCGGGTCGGCGACCTTGCGCTCCGCGGGCTCGAACTCCAGAACCCAGCGGTGCGTGAGCGCCTTGCCCGATTGCATCGCATTCTTGGGAGTCTGGAAAATACGCGCGGCCATGTCCGTTTCCTTGAAATAACTGGATGCCCAGTGCCGCACGAGCACCGGAGTCGTCAAGAGCGGCCTGCCGCCCGGGCATCTGCCTTTTTTGTCCTGAGCGTTGCACTGGCTGCAGCCGGGTCGTCGGGCCAGGGATGTTTAGGGTAGCGTCCGCGCATTTCCTTGGCGACCGATATCCAGCTTCCCGACCAGAATCCGGGCAGGTCGCGCGTCGTCTGGATCGGCCGGCCGGCGGGTGAGGTCAGGCTGAGAACCAGCGGGATTGCGCCGCCGCCAATCGCCGGATGCTCGGACAAGCCGAACAGCGCCTGCACCCGGATGGTCACGGTGGGCCCGGCCTCTGCTTCATAGTCGATCGCATGATGGCTGCCCGCGGGACTTGCAAAATCGGTCGGCGCAAGAACATCGACCCGCTTGCGCCCATCCCAGCCGAGCAGCGCATCAAGCACACCGCTGAGCGCCCCCGGATCGATATCCGACAGCCTGCGCTTACCGGTCACCAGCACCGGCAGCCATTCGCCGATCGTAGCGAGCAGCGCCTCATCCGACAGATCGGCCAGCTCGAGAGCATAGCGCCGCGCAAAGACCGCGCGCTTGCGCAACGCCACCGCGTTCGCGCTCCAGGGTAGAAGCTGCAGTCCGTGCGTGCGCACGCCATCGACCAGCGCGTCGACAACAGCCGCCGGGTCGGGTTTCGCATCCTGCCCCTTGGCCAACTGGACCGCGCCCAGCCATTTGCCCGACACCGTTCGGACACCGCCACTGGCCGGATCGAAGCTGACATGCGCGCCCACTCTGATGCGATCGCCGAACAATTGCTCAACCATGGCGAAATCGATCGGCGCCGCCGAAAGGATGCGGGCGCCCGATGCCGCGCCCTGAATCTCGGCAACGGCCAGCCATTCCTCCCGCGCCAACGGCGAGGCGGGATCGAGCCGGAAGCCCCGGCCACCAACCGATATCCAGTCCGCGCCGTCTGCGCCGCGGCGCTTTGCAAGCCGGTCGGGAAAGGCCAGCGCAACGACCGCGCCGATATCAGCCGCGTCGCCGGTGTCGGACGTGGATGACACAAGGCGTGCCCAGCGATCCGCAAGGCGGCGTGCGCCCTCTGCCCGCTTGCCCCGTTCCTGATGCCAGCGCCGACGGCGCAGTTGGAGATCGGCATCAGTGCCGCCGAGCCCACGCTCGGACAGCAACACCGCGATTTCCGACGCCAGCCGTGCCCAGCCGAGCCGTGCCGCCTCCACCATCATATGCGCGATGCGCGGCGGCAGCGGCAGACGCGCGATGGCGGCGCCATGCGGCGTCGGCCTGCCATCGCCATCAAGCGCGCCGAGGCTTTCGAGCCGGTGCCGCGCCTCCGCGATCGCGGGAAGCGGCGGCGGATCGATCCATTTCAATTGGCGCGGATCGCTGACACCCCATAGCGCGCAATCGAGCAACAGCGCCGAAAGATCGGCTTCGAGGATTTCGGGTGGATCGAAGGGCGGCATCCCCGCCGTGGCCGCGGCTTCCCACAGCCTGTACGCAACCCCCGGTGCCTGGCGCGCCGCACGCCCCGCGCGCTGGGTGGCGGAGGCCTGACTCGCGCGTTCGGTCACCAGCCGCGTCATGCCGGCGGCGCGGTCATAACGCGGCCGGCGGGCAAGACCGCTATCGACGACGATCCGCACGCCATCGAGCGTCAGGCTGGTTTCGGCAATGCTCGTCGCCAAAACGAGCTTGCGCTTGCCCGCAGGGGCGGCGGCAATGGCGGCCCGCTGCGCGGCGGGATCGAGCGTGCCGTGCAACCGGTGCAGATCCACATCCGCCCCCAGCCCCGCCAGCCGTTCGGCGGTGCGCTCGATCTCGGCGACGCCCGGCAGGAATGCGAGCAGCCCGCCCGCTTCGTCCGCCAGCGCGCGGCGGATCACCGCCGCCATTTCATCCTCGATCCGCGCATCGGCCTTGCGACCGACATGGCGCAGTTCGAGCGGATGGCTGCGCCCGGCGCTTTCGATCACCGGTGCGCCGTCCATCATTGCGGCAAAGCGCGCGCCGTCGAGCGTTGCCGACATCGCCACGATACGCAGATCGGGACGCAGCCCGCCTTGCGCATCAAGCGCGAGCGCAAGCCCGAAATCGCTGTCGAGGCTGCGTTCGTGCACCTCGTCGAACAGCACGGCGGACACGCCATCCAGCTCGGGATCAGCCTGGATCTGATTGCGGAAAATTCCCTCGGTCAACACCAGCACCCGCGTGGCGGCGGACTGTTTGCTGTCCATGCGGGTGGCATAGCCGATCGTCCGGCCCACAGGCTCGCCCGCCAATTGCGCCATGCGCTCGGCAGCGGCGCGCGCGGCCAGACGACGCGGCGAAAGCAAAAGGATACGCCCCGTACACCAAGGCTCGTTCAAAAGGGCGGGGGCAACCGCAGTCGTCTTGCCTGCCCCGGGCGGCGCGACGAGCACCGCGCTGGACTGCTCCCGCAGCGCATCGAGCAGTTCGGGAAGGACGGCATGGATGGGCAGATCAGCGGTCATGCCCGGGCCAGTGGCGGCCATGGATCAATAGGCGCGCGCGATCGCGAATTCGACCGCTTCAATGAGCGCCGCCTTCGCCTTGTCATTGGCAAAGCCGCCCAGCGCATCGATCGCGCGCTGGCCGTAATGGCGCGCGCGCGCCAGCGTGTCGGCAAGCGCGCCGGTCTGCTCGAGCAGCTGCTTGGCATAGGCAAGATCCTCGTCGCTGATCCGGTGCCCGTGCATCGCATCGCGCCAAAAGGCCTTTTCCTCGTCATTGCCGCGTGCATGGGCGAGGATGACGGGCAGCGTCACCTTGCCGTCGCGGAAATCGTCGCCCACGCCCTTGCCCATGGTTTCGGCATCGGACGAATAGTCGATGGCATCGTCGACCAGCTGGAACGCGATCCCGAGATTGCGGCCATAGGCATCGAGCGCGGTCTCTTCGGCCTCGGGGCGCTCGGCAACCACCGCGGCGATCCGGCAGGCGGCTGCAAAAAGCGCCGCGGTCTTCGCGCTGATGATTTCGAGATAATGGTCTTCGGTCGTGTCCACCTTGCGCTGCGCGGTCAACTGGTTGACCTCGCCCTCGGCGATCACGGCCGACGCGCTGGACAGGATGCGCAGCACCTTGAGGCTGCCGTCTTCCACCATCAGCTCGAACGAGCGGCTGAACAGGAAATCGCCGACCAGAACGGTTGCCGGATTGCCCCAGATGATGTTGGCGGTGTGGCGGCCACGGCGCAGCGCCGAACCATCGACCACATCGTCATGCAGCAACGTTGCCGTGTGGATGAACTCGACCGCTGCCGAAAGCTTGAAGTGGCGCGTCCCCTCATACCCCAGCAGGCGCGCGCTCGCGAGCGTCAGCATCGGGCGCATGCGCTTGCCACCGCCTGCAATCAGGTGGCCGGCCAGCTCGGGAATGAGCGGAATGTCGGACTGCATGCGATCGAGGATCACGCCATTGACCTCGTTCATATCCGCAGCGACGAGCGCCATCAGCGGATCAAGCGAAGGGGCCCGGTCGGACGGGTTCAGGCGATGGATCGTTGCAGTCATGACAGGGAGCGCATTGGCCCGCCTGCCCGAGATATGCAAGCGATATGGCCTTGCATTCGGGCTATCAAGCAACGAAAAGCGCGCGCGAGAACGGAGACGGCCATGAATGACGACCGATTGCAGCGCTTTCGCGAAAGTATCGACAATATCGACGCGGCGCTTGTGTTCATGCTGGCCGAACGGTTCAAGATCACGCAGGAAGTTGGCCGATACAAGGCCGAACACGAACTGCCGCCCGCCGATCCGGGCCGCGAGGAACGCCAGATCGCCCGGCTGCGCCGTCTGGCGCAGGACGCGAATCTCGACCCCGAATTTTCCGAAAAGTTCCTGCGCTTCATCATCGATGAAGTGATCCGCCACCATGCGCGAATCAAGGAAGAGGGCTGATCCCCAGCGCTGACGGGCCCCGCAGCAGCGAGGCCCGACTCCGGGTGATTACCAGACGCCGAGGCGCTGCTCGGGCGCCAGATAGAGCTTCTGCCCGGGCTTCACGTTGAACGCCTTGTACCAATTGTCCATGTTCCGGACCATATAGGCGCGGTAGTTGCCCGGCGAATGCGGGTCGGTGGTCAGCAACTGCTGCAGAAAGGGTTCGCGGTACTTGCTCCGCCAGACCTGCGCCCAGCCCAGGAAGAAGCGCTGATCGCCGCTATAGCCGTCGATCACCGGGGCAGGCTTGCCCCCCAACGCGCGCTGATAAGCATCATAGGCAATGTTGAGCCCCGCCAGATCGGCCATATTCTCGCCCAGCGTCAGTTCGCCGTTGATATGGGTTCCCTTTAGCGGCTCATAACCGTTGAACTGGGTGACGACCTTTTCGGTATAGCGCTTGAACCGCTCAACATCCTGCGGGGTCCACCATTCGACCATATTGCCCTGCGGATCGAACTTGCTGCCCTGATCGTCGAAATGGTGCGTGATCTCATGCCCGATCACCGCGCCGATCCCTCCGTAATTCACTGCGGGATCGGCATTGGGATCGAAAAAGGGCGGCTGGAGGATCGCCGCTGGAAACGCGATCTCGTTCATCAGCGGATTGGCATAGGCGTTCACCATCTGCGGCGTCATATACCATTCGCTGCGGTCGACCGGCTTACCCAGCTTGTTGAGATTGCGCTGATATTCGAAACGCTGCGCGCGCATGGCGTTGCCGAAGGCATCGTCGCGGCGCACCGTCAGCGCCGAATAGTCGCGCCATTTGTCGGGATAGCCGATCTTGGCGGTGAAGGTCGCAAGCTTGGCGCGCGCCTTCACGCGCGTTTCGGGCGCCATCCATTCCAGTTTCGAAAGGCGCACATCCATCGCCGCGATGAGGTTGCGCACCAGTTCATCGGCCTTGGCCTTGGCCTCGGGCGGGAAATAGCGCGCGACATAAAGCTGGCCCACGGCTTCGCCGAGCGCGCCATTGACCCCGTCGACCCCCAGCTTCCAGCGTTCCTTGTTCTGCGGCGTTCCCTTGAGCACGGTGCCGTTGAACGCAAAGCTTTCCTCGACCATCGCCTTGCCGAGCAGCGGCGCGGATTCGGCGATGGTGTGGAAGGTCAGATAATCCTTCCAGGTGGCGACCGGAATCGAACCGACAAGCTTGGCGATGCCCGTGACGGCGCTGGGCTGAGCGACAACAATCTGCTTCTGCGCGTCGACGCCCGCCGCCTTGAAAAAGGCCGGCCAGTCGACGCCGGGATAGATGCTGACGAATTCACCGGTGGCCAGCGGGTTATGGAGCTTTTCGATCTGGCGCGATTCCACCGCCGACCAATGCACCTCGGCGATGCGGTGTTCGAGATCATAGATACGCTCGGCCCGCGCGCTGGCATCGGAGGCATCCGACACCCCGGCCAGTTCCAGCAGGCGCGCGACATGCGCCTTGTACCGCGCGCGCGCTTCGACCAGCTTTGGCTTGTCGGACAGATAATAATCGCGGTCGGGCATGCCGAGGCCCGACTGGCCGAGATAGACCGCGTAGACGCTGTTATCCTTCAGATCCTGATCGATATCGATCTCGAGCGGGACGGTGAAGCCGATGCGGTTATACTCGCCGAACAAACGCGACATGTCAGCGGGGGTCTTGATCGCGGCGATCGCGGCCAGCATCGGCGCGACGGGACGCACGCCCTTCGCCTCGATCGCGGCCTCGTCCATGAAGGCGGCGAAATAGTCGCCGACCTTCTGACCATTGCTGCCGGGCGCGCCGGACGCGGCGGCGGCATCCTCGATGATCGTGCGCGTGCGCTGATCGGACAGGTCCCGCAGCACGGCGCTCGCCCCCCAGGACGAACGATCCGCGGGGATCTCGGTCTTCGCGTCCCACTGGCCGTTGGCATAGGCGTAGAAATCGTCGCCCGGAGCGGCCGCCTTGTTCATGCCGGTTGCGTCAAAGCCAAAACTGCCCAGCGCCGGCTTGGCGATCGGTGCCGCCGCGCCGGATGCGGCCTCCCCATCGGCCGATGAGGACCATGCCGTCTGGCTCAACCCGGCGGCCAGGGCGATCGCCGCCACACCACCCAAAATGCGCTTGATCATTGCACTACCCCGCCCAGCCCATCGAATGGGCGGGAGACTAACCGCACGGCGCCCCAGCACAAGGCGATCCGATGTTGCTCGTCGACGGAAATATACCGTTTGCGGAACAATGCCCCGAAAGAGCCGCGTTCTAGACCGCGCGGGGCAGCCGGAGACGCGCGAGCAACCCGCCCAGATCCTCGCTTTCCTCAAGCTCGATGCTGCCGCCATAGATTTCGGCGACATCGCGCACGATCGAGAGGCCAAGCCCCGTTCCGGGCTTGCTGGTATCGAGCCGGGTGCCGCGATCGAAGGTCTTCTGGCGTTGTTCCTCGGGGATGCCGCGCCCGTCATCCTCGACGAGGATTTCGACGAAATCGCCCGCCGGCGCGATCGTCACGAACACGCTGCCACCGCCATATTTGGCGGAGTTTTCGACGAGATTGCCAAGCAGTTCATCGAGATCCTGCCGCTCGATCCGCACATCCAGATCGCGCGGGCCATCCATGTCGAAGCGGACATGGCCGTAAAGCCGGCTGACCGCGCGTTCGACCGATTCCAGGCTGGCCCAGACATTGGCGCGGCTATGCGCATGGCCGCGCCGGCCAACGGCGCGCGCGCGCGCCAGATGATGGTCGACCTGCCGGCGCATCGTCGTCGCCTCGCGGATCACCGTTTCCGACAGATCGGGCGCCTGCGCGGTGGCGGCATTCATGATGACAGTGAGCGGGGTCTTGAGCGCATGCGCGAGATTGCCCGCATGGCGGCGGGCTTCCTCGGCCTGTTTTTCATTATGTTCGAGCAGCGCGTTCAACTCCTCGACCATCGGCTCCACTTCGCGCGGGAGCGATTCGTCGACGCGGTTGGCGCGGCCTTCGCGCATGGCGACGATGGCGTTGCGGATCCGCCGGAGCGGCCAGAGGCCATAGAGCGTCTGGAGCGCGGTCAGCGCGATCAGGCCGAGGCCAAGCAGCGCGAAGCTGCGCACCAGCGTGCGCCGGAGCGTGCGGATCTGGGCATCGAGCTCGTCGCGACTCTGAGCCACCTGAAAGCGCCAGAGGACGTTCGAATCCGGGAACATGATGTCGCGTTCCATCACGCGCAGCGCCTGATCCGGAAATTCCTTGCTGTCATAGACGTGGATCTGGCTGTCCTGATGCTCGGGGCCGATCTGCAAGGCGCGATCCCAGAGCGAGCGCGAGCGGAAGGGTTCCTGCCCCTTTCCGCTGACCTGCCAGTAGAGCCCCGAATTGGGTTCGAGAAAACGCTGGTCGGCGAGCGTGCGGCTGAAGCGCACTTCGCCGTCAGGCCCGATCTCGCCCGCCGCGATCATCCCGCGCAGCACATATTCGAGCTGATAGTCCATGTTGCGCGTGATCGCGTCGGACAATACCCGGTCGAGCGCGAGCCCGCCGCCGACGAGCAGCAGCGTGATCCACACCGCCGCGATGATCGTCATGCGGCGGCCGAGCGATCCCGTATAGCGTCCGAATCCGCGCCGCGCCGGACGCGCGCCATCGGACGCCGCCGTTGAGGCGTCGTCCGTGGCTGTTGGATCCGAAGGAAACGGCGCCGGACTGTCGTGCGTCATCAGCCCTGCGGTTCGTCCAGGCTGTAGCCGAGCCCGCGGATCGTGGTGATCACATCAGGCCCCAGCTTTTTGCGAATGCGAGTCACAAACACTTCGATCGTGTTGGAATCGCGATCGAAATCCTGATCGTAAATATGCTCGATCAGTTCGGTGCGGCTCACCACCTTGCCCTTGTGATGGAGCAGATAGCTGAGCAGCTTATATTCCTGCGCGGTGAGCTTCACCGGCGCGCCCGCGAGCGTCACCTTGCCCGAGCGCGTGTCGAGGCGAACATCGCCCGCCACCAGTTCGGACGAGGCATTGCCCGAGGCGCGGCGGATCAGCGCGCGCAGACGCGCGATCAGTTCTTCGGACTGGAAGGGCTTGGCGAGATAATCGTCAGCCCCCGCATCGAGCCCGGCGACCTTGTCGGACCAGCTGTCGCGTGCGGTGAGCACGAGCACGGGCATCACCCGGCCTTCCTTGCGCCAGCGATCGAGCACGGTGAGCCCATCGATTTCGGGCAGGCCGAGATCGAGGATCACGGCATCGTAATTCTCGGTTGCCCCGAGAAAATGCCCGTCCTCGCCGTCCGTGGCGAGATCGACCGCATAGCCCGCGCCTTCAAGCGTCGCGCGCAGCTGCTGCCCCAGGCTCGGTTCATCCTCAACGATCAAAACGCGCATTTATTCCCCTTTGCATTTCTGCAGAACAGGCCAGAAAACGGCCGGATCACGCTGGCCGTTCCCTAACGGTCCGAACGTGCCACCACATCGCCGGTGCGGGCATCGACATCGACCCAGAAGACCCGCACATCGCGGCGGAACTTGAGGCGATACACCGCGCGACCGCGATCAAACTCTGGCCCCAGATACTCCGCCCCGCGCACCGAGGGAAGCACCCGGGACTCGATCTCGCGGAGCGACATGACATGGCCCCGCTGGACCGCCTGATAGGCCGAATCCTGATCGCCACGCCGCGCCTGAGCCTGCGCAGGGGCAAGCATGGCGCCCGCGGACAGGCTGACTGCAATCGTGCAAATAAGGCGTGTCATCATTTTCATGGGCTTGTGGCATAGGCCGAAAGCGTTGAATAGGCCATGAATAGCCGCTTCATTTGCGCGTCATCCTTATCGATCATCCAAAGGCAGTGTTTCCATGTCCGCCCCCGTTCTCGCCTATGAAAATCTTGGTCTCGTTCAAGGCAGTGGATGGTTGTTCCGCGGACTGAACCTGTATCTGGGCGCGCGCGACCGGGTGGCGCTGATCGGCCGCAACGGCGCGGGCAAGACGACGCTGCTCAAGCTCATTGCCGGAACGATCGAGGGCGATGAGGGCCGCCGTACCATCGTTCCGGGCACCAAGGTCGTGATTCTGGAGCAGGAGCCCGCGATGACGGGCCATGCGACCTTGCTCGATTTCGCGATTTCCGGCGAAGACGCACCCGAGCGCCATGCGGTGGAGGCGATCGCCGACCAGATCGGCATCGACCTGTCGCGCGAGGCGGCAACGGCATCGGGCGGCGAGCGCCGCCGCGCGGCGATCGCGCGCGCGCTGGCGATGGAGCCCGATGTGCTGCTGCTCGACGAGCCGACCAACCATCTCGATCTGGCGGCGATCGACTGGCTGGAAAACTGGCTGGGGCGCTTTACCGGCGCCTTTGTGGTGATCAGCCACGACCGTACCTTCCTGACCCGCCTGACCCGGCAGACGCTGTGGCTCGACCGCGGCAATCTGCGCCGCAACGAGATCGGCTTTGGCGGTTTCGACGCCTGGACCGAGAAGGTCTATGCCGAGGAGGAACGCGCCGCCGAAAAGCTCGACGCGAAGCTGAAGCTCGAACTTCACTGGCTGGCGCGCGGTGTGACCGCCCGGCGCAAGCGCAACCAGGGCCGGCTTGAGGCGCTGCACAAGATGCGCGCGCAGCGCGCCGCCATGATCGGGCCGCAGGGCGCGGCGAAGCTCGCGGTCGAATCCGACGATGTGAAGACCAAGAGCGTGATCACGCTGGACGGCGTGACCAAAAGCTTTGGCGACCGCGCGGTGATCAAGGACTTCACCTTCAAGGTGCAGCGCGGCGACCGCATCGGCCTGGTCGGATCGAACGGCGCGGGCAAGACGACTTTGCTCAAGCTGATGACCGGCGAGCTGGCGCCCGACGAGGGCAAGGTGACGCTCGCCAAGACGCTGGACGGCGTGATCATCGACCAGCAGCGCAGCCTGATGGCACCCGAAAAGCGCGTGCGCGACGTGCTGGCCGAGGGCGGCGACTGGATCGACGTGCGCGGCGTGCGCAAGCATATCCAGGGCTATCTGAAGGAATTCCTGTTCGATCCCTCGCTTGCCGAGGCCAAGGTGGGGACGCTTTCGGGCGGCGAACGCTCGCGCCTGCTGCTTGCGCGCGAATTTGCGCGGCGGTCGAACCTGCTCGTGCTCGACGAGCCGACCAACGATCTCGACCTCGAAACGCTCGACCTGCTTCAGGAAGTGATCGCCGATTATGAAGGCACGGTGCTGATCGTCAGCCACGACCGCGACTTTCTCGACCGCACGGTGACGGTGACGCTCGGCCTTGACGGATCGGGCAAGATCGACGTGATCGCAGGCGGCTATGCCGATTGGGAGCGCAAGCGCGTGGCGCGGACGGAACCGCGAAAAGCCGCCGCCAAGGCCCCGGCCGCCGACACCGCGCCCAAGCCGCAGCAGCGCACCAAGCTGAGCTATAAGGACCAGCGCGATTTCGACCTGTTGCCGCAGAAGATCGAGGAAATCGAAGCGCAGATCGCGCGCGACGAGGCCTTGCTCGCCGATCCCGACCTGTACACGCGCGATCCCAAGCGTTTCCAGACGCTGACTCAGGCGATCGACGCCGCGCGCGCCGAACGCGACGCCGCCGAGGAACGCTGGCTGGAGCTGGCCGAGATGGTCGAAGCGCTCGGCTGACGCGGGATTGCCTGAAAGGTAAAAAAAGGGGCCGGTTTCCCGGCCCCTTTTCTTTTGGTCAGCGCGCCAGAAGCGTGCGGGCCTGCCCGCCGATCTGCGCGAGCATCGCCACCGTCGGCGCGGCCGCAGTGCGTGCCCTGTCGACGAGCGCGCGGAACTGCGCCACGCGCGCGGCATTGGCGGTGAGCCACTGGTCCACCATCGCCTCCGGATCGCGCCCCTTGGTTCGCGCGAGGAAGTCGAGACGAAGCTGCTCGAACTCGGTGGCGAGCCCGGCGACCAGCAGCTTTTCCCACTGATCGGCGGGGGTGCAGCGCTGGACCGCAGCCTTGGCCCAGTCGAGCCCGATTTCCTCGCCCAGACGGACATAGGCCTGGGTCGATTCGATCACGTCATAGCCCTGATCGGCGCACAGCTCGGCGATGCCGATCGCGCCGTCGAGTTCATCGAGGCGGACGATCCGGTCAGCAAGCTTGCCATTGGCACCGTGCGCGACCAGCCGGGCACGCAAGCTGCTTGCCTGAGTGCGGGCCTCGGCCTTCAGCAACTCGCCGCGTGCGGCATCGAGCCGCTGGACGCCCTCGCTGAGGCGCGCCGCAGTGGTGCCGGCATGCGCATCCTGCGCCATCACGCGCAAGAGGTCGGACACATGGAGCCGTGCGCTCGCGGCCGCCATGTCGAACAGCGCCAGCCGGTCTTCCTCACCCACCGAAGCGCCCTCGATCGCCTCCATCACGTCTTCGAGGCCGAAGATCATGTCGGCGGCGAAATAGGCGGCGGCGACCTGCGCCATCGACGCGCCTTCTTCCTCGGCGAGTTCGAACGGCGCGACGAGGCCGAGCCGGTTGACCAGCCGGTTCGCCATCTTGGTTGCGATGATCTGCGGACGCAGACGATGCGCATCGATGGCGGCGGCAAAGCGCGTCCGCATCGCTTCGGGGAAATAGGCGTGGAGCAGCGGGGCGAGCGCCGGATCGGCGGTGACGCCCGACCCTTCGATCGCATCCTGAAGCGCGAGCTTGCCGTGCGACAGGAGGATCGCCAGTTCGGGCCGGGTGAGCCCCTGCCCATCCTGTGCGCGGCGGAGCAGATCGTCGGAGCTTTCCAGCCCCTCGACCGCGCGGTCGATCCGCCCGGCGGCCTCGAGCACCTCGATCACGCGGGCCTGTGCCGGAAGGGCCGCCGCCCCGCCCTGCTGCGCGAGCGACAGCGCGAGCGTTTGCAGGCGGTTATCCTCGAGCACCAGCGCGGCGACATCGTCGGTCATCTCGACGAGCAGCGCGTTGCGATCGTCGAACGCCAGACGGCCTTCGCGCATTTCGCGGTTGAGCGGGATCTTGATGTTGACTTCATTGTCCGAGCAATCGACGCCGGCCGAATTGTCGATGAAGTCGGTGTTGATCCGCCCGCCCGTGCGCGCATAGTCGATGCGCCCGGCCTGGGTGCAGCCCAGATTGGCACCCTCGCCGACCACGCGGGCGCGGACATCGGCGCCATTGACGCGGTGCGCGTCGTTCGCGGGATCGCCCACCTCGGCATTATTCTCGTCGTCCGACTTGATATAGGTGCCGATGCCGCCGAACCACAGCAGGTCGACCGGGGCTTTGAGGATCGCGGAAATGAGCGTCGAGGGATCGTAGCTGCCGGGCTCGATGCCAATGGCGGCCGCGGCCTTGGCCGACAGCGCGATTTCCTTTTGCGTGCGCGGGAAAACGCCGCCGCCCTTGGAAATCAGCTTCTCGTCATAATCGGCCCAGGACGAACGTGGCAGCTTGAACAGCCGCTTGCGTTCCTTCCAGCTTTCCGCCGGATCGGGATCGGGATCGAGGAAGATATGGCGGTGATCGAACGCCGCGACGATCTTGAGCGCCTTCGACAGGAGCATGCCGTTGCCGAACACGTCGCCCGACATGTCTCCGCAACCGGCGACGGTGACCGATTCCTTCTGAACGTCGATGCCCATTTCGGCGAAGTGGCGCTGGACCGACACCCATGCGCCGCGCGCGGTGATGCCCATGCCCTTGTGGTCATAGCCCTGCGACCCGCCCGAGGCGAAGGCATCGCCCAGCCAGAAATTGCGATCGAGCGCGATCGCGTTGGCGACGTCGGAGAAGCTGGCGGTGCCCTTGTCGGCAGCGACGACGAAATAGGGATCATCGCCGTCGCGCACGACGACGCGTTCGGGATGCACGACCTTGTCGTCGACGATATTGTCGGTCACCGAGAGCAGCGAGCGGATAAATATCCGGTAGCTCTCGGTGCCCTCGGCCAGCCAGGCATCGCGGTCGATGGCGGGCGACGGGAGCTGCTTGGCATAGAAGCCGCCCTTCGCGCCATTGGGCACGATGACCGCGTTCTTCACCAGCTGCGCCTTCATCAGGCCGAGGATTTCGGTGCGGAAATCGTCGCGCCGATCGGACCAGCGCAAGCCACCGCGCGCGATCGGGCCACCGCGCAGGTGGATACCCTCGACACGCGGGCTGTAGACCCAGATTTCGCGCCACGGACGCGGTGCCGGAAGGCCGGGGATGGCGTTGCTGTCGAGCTTGAACGCCAGCGCCTCGGCTGCCGCCGGGGCATAGGCGTTCGAGCGCAGCGTGGCCGCGACGACGCTGCGGATGCGGCGCAGGATGCGATCATCGTCGATCGCCGCGACCTTGGCGAGCGCGGCGTCGAGCGCCTTGTTCGCGGCATCGACCGCGGCCTCGCTCGCCCGATCGGGATCGTGGAGCGCGGCAAACAGATCGAGGATCTGGCGCGCGGCATTGGGCGCGCGGCGCAACGCGCCGGCGACGGTGTCGATGCCGTAGGACATGCCCGTCTGGCGCAGATAGCGGAACCAGGCGCGCAGCAGCACGACGGCGAAGGGATCGAACCCGACCGCGCCGATCAGCTGGTTGAACGCATCATTTTCGGCATCGCCTTCGAGCACCGCGGCAATCGCGCTTTCAAGCACCGCCGCCCGCGCGAGCAGATCGTCCGCCACGATATCCCCGCCCACCCGGAGCAGGAAATCATGGACATAGCCGTTCTCGCCGCCCTCAAGCCGGGTCGAGCTTTCGCCGAGCACCTGGAAGCCGAAATGCTCGAGCGCGGGCACGACGTCCGACAGCGGGAGCAGGCCGCCAAGGTGATAGATCTTCAGGCGCAGCTGATCGGCGCTGTCGCCGGGCGCCCGGAACAACCGCGTGCCGCGCTGCGCTTCGGTCGACAGATCGCGCAGGCGCAGGATATCGCGCGCCGCCTCATCGGGGCCATAGCTCGTGCGATACGCCGCCGGGAAGACATTGGCATAGCGGATGGCAAGGCGCGGTGCGCGCTGCCCTTCGCCCAGCGCAACGAGCGCGCTTTCGACGCCCGGCACCCAGCCGCGCACCATTTCCACCAGCCGGGTGTTGAGCGCGGCAGCATCGGGCACCACGCCGCCCTCGCGCAGATCGAGCGTATAGCGCAGCTGCGCGACATCGCTGTCGTCGAGTTCCAGCGCCCAGCTCAGGATCGACGCATTCGCGGCGTCGGCCAGCATCTCGCCAATCGCGGTGCGGCGGCCGGCCGAGAATTCCTCACGCGGCAGCCAGACAAGCGCGAACAGATGGCGTCCGAGCGGGCTGGAATAGAGCAGCATTTCGGGGCGCGGACGATCGGCGAGCGACATCGCGGTGAGCGCGGTCTTTTCCAGCGCCTCGGGCTTGAACCCGATCAGCAGATCGTGCGGCAGTTCGGACAAGGCATGGGCGAGCGCCTTGCCGGCATGGCCCGACGCGCTGAACCCGTATTTTTCCTGCACCTGCAAAAGCCCGGCGCGCAGCACCGGCACCTTGGCAGGGGCAGCGGCAAGCGCCGCGCTGGTCCACAGCGCCGCATGGATCGAAAGGGCCATAATCTTGCCGTCGCGGCGCACCGGAACGATCAGCAGATCCATCGGCACGCGGCGGTGGACGGTCGCGACGCGGTTCGACTTGAGCACCAGCGGCGCTTCGTTGCCCGCGGTTTCGAACCAGGCGAACGCCAGGTCGCGCGAGCCATCGGCGAGCAGCGGCGCGTCGTCACCGGCAGCGATGCCAAGCGCGGATTCGATCGTGCCGTCGCGCAGACGCACTTCATGCGCGAGCTGGGTGAGATTACCGTCAAGGAACCAGCGCAGCAGCGCCGCGCCCTCGGTATCGCCCAGATTTTCGGCATCGACGCGCAGCGCCGCCTGCATCTTTGGCCAGTCGCGCACCGCGGCCCGCACATCGGCCAGCACCCCGCGTACCGCATCGACCAGCGCGCGGCGATCCTTCGCGTCGGCGCGCTCGATCTCCATATAGATCATCGACTCGGGGGTCTTGCCCTCGTCGCCGCGCTTGCCGATCGATACCAGCGTGCCATCCGCATCGCGTTCCACCCCGATAACGGGGTGCAGCAGACGATCGATCGCAAGCCCCTGCGCCGCGATCACCGCTGCCACCGAATCGACGAGGAAGGGCTGGTCGGCGTTGATCACCGCCAGCCGCATCCGGCGCAGCCCGCCATCGTCGCTGCCGCCCATGGTTTCGAGGCTGATCGCGGGCGTGTCGCTGCGGCGGACGAGCGCCGTCTCGGCAACGAACCGCGCGGCATCCGCACGGGCCGCCTTGTCGAACTGTTCGATCTCATTGGGAAGCGCGCCGACGATCAGCGCCTTGGCAATGGGCTCGGAAAACGAATCTACCAGCAGGGCTGCGCCTGCTTCCGTTTTTGCCTTCATGAATACTCCGCCTGCTTCCGCGCCTTGAACACTGGCGCGTAATATTATTGCGCGACTATGCGACGGGCAGGCGGCGATCTCAACCCACCAAAAAGACTATTTCCCGGCCACCCGTACGGCGCGTGCGACGAGGCTTTCATCCTGTACCGACCCAAGCACCGCGAGCCCGGTTTCGCTGACCCGGCGCGCAACGAGCAGAACGAATTCATCGTCGCCCGGATCCATCTGGACGATCGCGCGCGGCGGCATCCGGCGCAGCTGCGCCACCGCTTCTTCCACCGGCGCGGTGCGGCCTTCGGGCGCGCGCGCCTGACGTTCGGCGCGAACCACCGCCTTCAAACCGCCAGGGTGCGATTCGAGATAACCGGCGAGTTGCGCGACGCCGAGCCCCATACGCCGCGCATGCGCCAGCGCGGCGGCGAATTCGGTGAGCCGGGTCTTGTCGTAATCGATACCGAAGACGAGCTTGACGATCGGCGTCATCGGCGCGCGCGCCTGGACCTTGAGCCCGGCATCGTCGAGCAGATCGGCATATTCGCCCGCGCGGGCCTCGCTCACCAGCGCGAAATCATAGGCGAGCCCGAGCGCCCGGTAGAGCGCGGCGCGGCTGCGCCCATCGGCGATGCGCACGGCATCGGCCCCCTGCCGCGCGGCGGCCAGCAAATCGCCCAGCCCCGAATCATGGATCATGGGAGGAAGCGCCGGCACCGTATCATCGTCGGCGCCCTGATCGGCGACGAAGACATGCGCGGTGGTGCTGGTTTGCGGATCGTCCGACCGGTTGAGCACCAGTCCGCCCGCCGGGTCCGGCATGGCAGCATCCATTTCGCGCGCGAGACCTTCCTCAAGCCCCGAATCGGCGAGTTCCTTCCAGTTGATCACGCCGTAGACGAAATCGATCGTGTCGCCGTCCGACGAATAGGGCATCAATATGCCGCGATAGAGCGTGTCGACGCCGTCGCGCGTGCGAAACTCCGCCTCGAACCCCACCGGCGCGCGGTTGGCGATAATCTGGAGATAATGGTCGGTCAGCCGCGACAGGAGCGACCCGCCCGGCACGTCCGCCACCGACTGGAGCGGGATGCCGTCGAGCCCGCACGCGCTGCGCAGCGCGCCGCCGAGATAGGCGACAACGGGGGTTTCGGCGCCGGCGGTGAAATCCATCAGCACGCTGTGCGGGCCGAAATCGACGAGATCCTTGGGCTCCAGATCCTCGATCGAGGGCAGATCGCGCCCGTTCAGAAGCGAGGCCCAATGGTGATAGGCGCGCACCTGCATGCGGCGTTCGTCGACATCGACGATCAGCGGGCTTTCGACGCCGCCGGGCGCAATGTCATCGCCATCCTCGAGGAACGTGACGACATCGCCATCCGAAAACTCGCGCACACTATCCATGTCCATCCCCACTCAGCCCAAAAGCCTGCATGCCATTGTCAGGCAACAAGGTTGTCGGATGGTTAAGCGTGCGCGATTTTCAAAAATCGACGCGGCTTTGATCAGAACCGGCTTGTGCTCCGCCAAACACGCTGTTAAGCGCTGCCACCTCAGACGCCCATATGGGCCTGCGCCGCTTTAGCTCAGTTGGTAGAGCATCGCATTCGTAATGCGGGGGTCAGGTGTTCGAGTCACCTAAGCGGCACCACAATTTTTTCCTTATCGTTTGAAAATCATACGGAAGCTGATCGAACGCTCGATCGGGCGGATGGTCGAACCGTCCTCTAAATCCTTCCTTCGGCCTTATCCGTGATGGACAATCATCGATCAACATATTGAATTAGAACCCTTCGCCAGCTCTTCGGCAGACGATACCAGGGCAGCAAAGGCACGTCCCATCGACGCTCGCGTCACGCGGCGCACGCGCCTAAAGGGGTATCTGGTTGCTCAAGATGGAGAATGAGATGTTGCCCGCGCGGACCTTCAGCGTATCGATCGCCTGCGATTGGCGGACGCTCTACGAACGTATCTGGCGCCCCGAATTCTTCCCGCGCTGGGCATCGGGATTGTCGGAAGCGGCGTTGGAACAGGACGGCGCACACTGGCGCGCGGAGGGGCCCGAGGGCGCGGTCCGCATCCGCTTCTCACCGCATAATGATCATGGCGTGATGGATCACTGGGTCGATCTCGGCACGGGGAACGTCGTCCATGTCCCCTTGCGCGTCATCGAAAATGGGGCCGGTGCCGAGGTTATGTTGACGCTGTTCCGTCAGCCGGAAATGGATGACGAGCGGTTTTCCGCCGATGCCAAATGGGTGGTCGGCGATCTACGCCGGCTCAAGCAGCTGATCGAAAGATAACGGCGCCGCATGAAAACATAAGGAAAAGCGCCAGGCGCATGCAGCGCGCGGCGTATCGGGAGAGCGAAAATCCGGGGACATCAAAAAGCGGACCGTTTCACCGCCGCGCATCTGGGGCTGCTGGGCATGCTGGCCTTTGCCGTCATGTTCGAAGGGTTCGACGTCAATGTGACGAGCGTCGTGCTGCCGCATGCGGGCAAGACGTTCGGGGCCGATGCGCAGCAGCTGGGCCGGGCGCTGTCGATGATCGGCATGGGGGCGATCGCGGCGTGGTTTCTGCTGCGGCTGGCCGATCGTTGGGGGCGGCGGCCGATCATGCTGCTGTCGGTCACCGGCTTTTCGATCGGATCGGTCGCGACCGCGCTGGCGCCCGATCTGCCGAGCTATACCGCGATCCAGTTCGTCACCCGCCTGCTGCTCGTGACGCAGATCGCCACCGCCTATGTCATCGTCAGCGAAACCCTGCCCGCCCATCTGCGCGGGCGCGCGATCGGGATATTGGGCGCGGCGGGCAGCGTGGGGGCGGCGCTTCCCATGCTGTTGCTGGCGCCCGCCGAAGGATCGGCGCTTGGCTGGCGCATGCTGTTCATCGTCGGCGCCGCGCCGCTGCTCGTGCTGCCGATCATGGTCTGGAAATTGCGTGAAACCCCCGCCTTCACCCAGCGCCGCGCAAGCACGCCCGACAAGACCGGTTTTGCCGACGAATTCCGCGCGCTCACCCGGCCGGGCATGCGCGGCCGCTTCGTTGCGATGAGCGGGCTGTGGTTCGTGATCAACTTCGCCTCGGCGGTGAGCAGCTTCTTCTTTTCCTTCTATGTGCTCAACGAACGCGGCTGGACCGCGCTCGACCTCGCCAAGATCGCGCCTGCCGGGTTCGCCTCGGCCTTTATCGGCTATATCGCCGCGGGCTGGCTGATGGACGGGATCGGACGGCGCAGGACGGCGATGATCTTTCTCGGCATGACTGCGGTTTTGACGCTGCAATGCTATGCCGCAACGGACTGGTGGACGATCGCGCTGTGCTGGGTCGGGCTGCAGGCGATGCTTGGCATTTGGACCATAGGCTTCACGCTGAATTCGGAGCTGTTTCCGACCGCAATCCGCGCCGCCGCCAATGGCTGGTGCCATAATCTGCTCGGGCGCTGGGGCATGGTGATCGCGCCGATGCTGTTCGGCTGGGTATCGGTGCAGGCCGGATCGGTCGCGGCGGCGGGGCAATGGCTGGGGCTGGTCGGCTTTCTGGGGCTGCCGCTCATCTATTTCGCCATTCCCGAGACCGCGGGCACCGCGCTTGCGGAGGGCGAACCGAGCAGCGCCGGGCATTGACCCCTTTTCTGTGCGGGCGCGCGATGCCGCCCGTCCGCACAGGGGCAGGCCGTCCTAGGCGACGACCTGTGCGAGCTGGCGCTCCATTTCCGCCTGATCATAATAATCGCGCCAGCTGGAAATCAGCCCGTCGCGCAGCTCGAATATCCCCATCACGCGCAGATCGATCCATTGGCCGTTGGCGCGGAAGCGATCGACCCGCTCGGTCATCACCGCGCCGTCTGCGGTTTCGCCGATGGCGTGGACGACGAATTCGCACGCATCCGCCATTTTGAGGAATTCGCTGAGGAACGCGCGGATCGCGGCATGCCCCGTCACGGGCGCGATCGGGATGTTGTGATAGAAACAATCCTCGGTCATGAACGCGACGATCCGGTCGGCATCCAGCGACGACCAGACATCGCAAAACTCGCGGATACGCTCGATATTGTCGGGCATTGTGCCTCTCCCTCGTTGTTTTTTCGCTATTTTCTTTGGAATTTTCAGTGCCCCCCGTCGCCGCATGACACGGCGACGGGAGGTATGCGTCAGGCGCGGATCGAGGCCTGATTGGCGAGTTCGTAGAGGAGTTCGGCATAGGCCTTGCTGGCGCCGGCCATGCCCATCACCTTGGGGTTGGAACTCTTGATCAGGAAATATTCGTCGGGCCCGTGCGCGCCGCTGCCATGGCCCATGCCCCATTGCGCGGCGGGCAAGTTGAGCGGCGGACCCGAAAAGACCACGCCGGGCCACGATCCCGCGCTGCGCGGGATGATCGTATAGGGCACGCCCAGCCGTTCCATCACCGCCTTTTCGGCGCGGACGAGCGCGCTGTCCTCGCGCGTGCTGGTGGGGCCGTACCCGCCCGTCACCTTCACTTCCAGATCCTCGAAGCCATGTTTCTTCAGATGCGCGGTGAACTTGGCGATCGCCTCTTCCTTGGTCATCGCGGGGGGCAGGCGAAATTCCATCTTCGCGGCCGCGCGGTGCGGCAGGATCGTCTTGCCGCCGGGGCCGGTATAGCCCGCGACGAGCCCCTGGATGTTGATCGTCGGCTGCGAGGCGAGGCGTTCGAGCGCCTGCTGCCAGGGCTCGTCGTTGATCCAGCGGCTGACGCCCAGTTGCTTCTTCACCTCGTCCTCGCTCGTCCGCTTCGCGGTTTCGGCGATCAGTGCCTTTTCACGCGGCGACAGCGGCTGGACATTGTCGTACCAGCCCTCGACCGCGATGGTGTGCCCATCGGGCTTCATCAGCGTATCGAGCGCCTGAACCAGCCGCCAGGCGGGGCTGTCGACCCGGGCATAGTTGCTGGAATGGATATCCTTGGTGGGGCCGCGCCCCCAGCGTTCGCCGCTCGAGATCAGCTCGAGCTCGACCGCGCCCTTGGCGCCCAATGTCAGCGTGCTCGTGCCCTCGGGCGACTGGCTGGCCGAGGGAATGAACACGCCGATGCAGCGTTCCATCGTCGCAAGCACATCGGGATGGCTGATCGCCTTGGGGAAATTGGGCGAGGCGATCTCTTCCTCCCCTTCCGCGATGAGCGCGATGTTGACCGGCAGCTCCCTGCCGCTGTCCTTGAACGCGCGCACCGCCGCGAGAAAGGCCATTTCGGGGCCCTTCTGATTGACCGCGCCGCGCCCGACCATCACCTGGCCAAGGCCGGGCCGATCAACAAGCCGCGCCTCGAGCGGGGGCGAGCTCCATTCGGCCGGATCGAACTGCTTGACGTCGTACATGAAATAGACGCCGATCCAGTGCTTTGCACCGGCGTCGAGCGTAGCGAACACCGAGGGCACGCCGCCGGTGGGGATCGCTTTGGCCGACTGGAACCCCGCATCGCGCGCGAGCGCGATCATATGCGCGACGCCCTCATCGATATTGCGCTGTTCGGCGGCGATCGAGGGCAGCTTGATCCAATCGGCCAGCCGCTGCACCGCCGCATCCTGATGCGCGTCAATCGCGGCCAGCACGGCGGCGCGGTCGGCATTGACGGAGGCCGCCTGCGCCACCCCGGGCGCGAGCAGCGCGGCGGCCGCGCCGCCCGCCTTGATCATCGTCCGCCGATCGATCGAGGCCGTTTTGTCGTTGTCGCGATCCGTCATCCCCGTCTCCCCTGTCCGTTGCCGCATCAGTCGATTGCGCGCGGCAGGCTATCCGGCCCCGCGGACGATGGATAGCGCTATATGCGTCCCGTCGATGCTGTTATGACCTTCAAAATGCTCGATAGAAGAACCGCCCTTGGCGCGATGGGCGCCGTTGCCGCAACGCTTGCGACGCGCCCGGCGGGGGCCGCGCCGCGGCCAACGCTGCGCAAACCGCCCCGACTGCACGCCGGCGATGTTGTCGGGCTGGTCGAACCGGCGGGCTTTACCGACGATGCGTTCGATCTGGCGCTGGTGCAGGACACGATCCGCGCCATGGGGCTTGTCCCCAAACCGGGCCGGTTCGTTGCCGCGCGCCATGGCTATCTGGCGGGCACCGATGCGGAGCGCGCCGCCGATCTCAATGCGATGTACGCAGACCCTGAAGTGCGCGCGGTGTTTGCGGTGCGCGGCGGATGGGGCTGCGCGCGGATTTTGCCGCATCTCGATTTCACCGCCATCCGCAAAAACCCCAAGCTGCTGATCGGATTCAGCGACATCACCGCGCTCCACCTCGCCTTTGCCGCGCGCGCCGGGTTCACGACGATCCACGGCCCCAATGCCGCAAGTTCCTGGGGGCGATTTTCCTGGGATGCGTTTCGCAGCCTCGTTTTCGAGGGTGCGACGCCCGTGCTCGCCAATCCGGCGGGCGCGGAGGACAGGCTGGTCCAGCGCAGCGGGCGCATCCGCACGCTGACCCCCGGCACCGCGCGTGGGCGGCTGATCGGAGGCAATCTGACCGTGCTCGCCGCGCTGATGGGCACGCCCTATCTGCCCGATTTCGACGGCGCGATCCTGTTCCTCGAGGATGTCGACGAGGCCGAATACCGGATCGACCGGATGCTCACCCAGCTGGCGCTGGCGGGCGTGCTCGGCCGGCTGGCCGGGGTGGTGTTCGGGCAATGCACAAGCTGCCGCGCCAGTGGCCCGTCCTATGGCGGCTTCACGCTTTCCCAGATATTGGAGCAGCATCTGCGCCCGCTTGACATCCCCGCCTTTCAGGGCGCGCAGATCGGGCATATCGCCAACCAGTTCAGCATTCCCGTGGGCGCCGAGGCCGAGATCGACGCGGCGGCGGGCACGATCCGCATCCTTGAACCCGTGGTGGCGTGAGCGCACAAAAACAGGACGCATGCGGCGCCGATGGCGCGTATAGCGGCGGCATGAAGGCGACCGACATCCTGCTTCCCGCGCCGATGACCGATGCGGTCATCGCCCCCCTCAAGGCCGAGGGCATCCCGCTCCACGCGCTGTGGGAACAGCCCGATCCCGAACGCTTCCTTGCCGAGCAGGGCGAGCGCATCCGGGGTGTCGCGACGAGCACACTCTATGGCCGGCTGGGCGCCGAACTGATCGAGAAGCTGCCCAATCTGGAAGTCATCGCGAGCTTTGGCGTGGGCTATGACAATGTCGACGTGGCGGCTGCTGCGGCGCGCGACGTGATGGTCACCAACACCCCGGGCGTGCTCGACGACGAGGTAGCCGATTTCACCATCGGGCTGCTGATCGCGACCCTGCGCCAGATCCCGCAAGCCGACCGTTTCCTGCGCGACGGGCTGTGGACCGAACGCGCCTTTCCGCTTTCCCCCACGCTGCGCGGCCGCACAATCGGGATTGTCGGGCTGGGCAGCATCGGCAAGGCGATCGCCCGGCGGCTGGAAGGGTTCGGCGTCGATATCGCCTATCATGGTCGCCACCGCCAGCCGGGCGTCGGCTATCCCTATTATCCGAGCGCCAGGGAGCTGGCGGCGGCGTGCGACGTGCTGATCGCCATCCTGCCCGGCGGCGCGGCAACGCGGCATATCATCGATGCCGGGGTGCTAAAGGCGCTGGGGCCCGAGGGGGTGTTCATCAATGTCGCGCGCGGCAGCGTCGTCGATCAGGACGCGCTGATCGAGGCGCTTCGAAACCGCACGATTCTGGTGGCCGGATTGGACGTCTATGAGGACGAGCCTAATGTGCCGGCGGCGCTGCTCGGCCTGCCCGGGGTGGTATTGCTGCCGCATATCGGGTCGGCCTCGGCGCATACGCGCGCGGCGATGGGGCGGCTGGTCGCCGACAATCTGATCGCCTGGTTCCGGGATGGGCGCGCGCTGACCCCGGTGCCCGAAACCGCGCATCTGCAAGGCTGATGCCCCAACCCCCGTCAGCGCGGCGGGGGCACGAATTTCGGCGGCAGCACGAACAGCGCGGCAAAACGCGCGGCGAGCGCGGGATCGCCCATGAGGTGCAGCGCGCCGCTTTCAGCAAGTTCGGCGAGCGGCGCACCGCCATAGACAAAGCCAGCGAGCACACTGGGTGTGCCCACAAAGACGATATCGCCCGCATCGGCCGCGCCGCGCCCGACCGAAAACCCGTCCGCGCCCAGATGGCCCAGATATTCGTCTTCGCCAAAGCGGAAGCCGACCGCCAGCACCAGATCGCCAATGGCTTTGCGGTCAATCATTGTGCGGAAGGACAGCAGGATCGAGACGCCGCTGATCGGCAGGGTGGGATCATGGCGCGGCGAGCGCGCGGCCCAGCGCCCGAGTTCCTGCACGATCGGTTCGGCCTCATACCCCCATTCGCTCAGACCATAGACCGGGACGCTGGCGGGCGGTGGCAATTTGCCGCGCACGACGATTCCGTTCGCTTCCAGTTCGGTCAGGCGCTGGGCGAGCACATTGGCGCTGATTCCGGGCAGGTCGGCGCGCAGATCCCCAAATCGGCGCGGACCCAGCATAAGCTCGCGCACGACGAACAGCGCCCAGCGGTCCCCCAATAGTTCAAGGCCATGGGCCATGCCGCACGCGTCGTCGAACCCGCGCTTTTTGGCAGAATTTTTCACGTTAGTTATTTTTTCTAACTCCATAGTTGCTTTATTTAATTTTCGCGGCATGTTTGTCAACAGCGAGTCGGCCCAAGCCGACGCCCTTAGGAGAGGGAGCATAGACCATGGCCCAGACGCCAATGCCCAAGATGATCTTCGTCAACCTGCCGGTGACCGATCTCGACCGGTCGATCGCCTTTTACGAAAGCATCGGCGCGGCGCGCGATCCGCGCTTTTGCGACGACAGCGCCGCGATGCTCCGCTTTTCGGACACGATCCACGCGATGCTGCTGACGCACGCGCGCTTTTCCAGCTTCACCGAGCGCACGATCATCGACGCGCACAAGAGCGCGCAGGCTCTGCTGGCGCTGAGCGTCGAAAACCGCGCGGGTGTTGACGCGGTGATCGCGCAGGCGACGCAAAGCGGCGGCACCGCCGACCCCAATCCGGTGCAGGATCACGGCTTCATGTACAGCCGGTCCTTTGCCGATCCCGACGGCCATATCTGGGAAATGGTCTGGATGGACATGGAGGCCGCAATGGCCGGCGAACCAGCGACCGAAGCCGCCGCGTAACGATGCCGGACGCATAGCGCACCGGACAACCCGCGAAACGGGAGAGAGACATGAGCTATATTGACGGTTTCGTGATCGCGGTGCCGACCGCGAACAAGCAGAAATTCATCGATCACGCCAATATGGGCGACAGCGTTTTCATGGAACTGGGCGCAACACGCGTCCTGGAATGCTGGGGCGACGATGTGCCGAACGGCAAGCAGACCGATTTTCGCCGCGCGGTGCAGGCCAAGGACGACGAAACGGTCGTTTTTTCCTGGATCGAATGGCCGGACAAGGCGGTTCGCGATGCCGCGATGGCGCGCATGGACGAGATGATGAAAACCGATGAGCGGATGAGCCCCGAGAAAAACCCGATGCCCTTTGACGGGATGCGGATGATCTATGGTGGCTTCGAACCCGTGGTGACGCTGGAAAAGCCGAATACCAACAAGCCTGGCGACTATATCTGGTACGAGCTGCTGACGAGCGACGCCGATGCCGCGCAGTCCTTCTACACTGCGGTGCTCGGCTGGAGCTATGCCGATTCCGGCCAGCCGCAGATGGATTACCGGATCGTCAATGCGGGCGAGAACAGCGTCGGCGGGATGATGCCGATCACGCGCGATATGGCCGCGCAAGGCGCGGCGCCCATCTGGCTCGGCTATATCGCGGTCGACGATGTCGACGCGACGGTGGCGGACCTCCAGCAACGCGGCGGCAGCGTGCAGATGCCCGCGATGGACATTCCCATGGTCGGCCGGATCGCGATGGTGGCCGATCCGCAGGGCGCGCCCTTTTACGTGATGAAGCCGCAGGGCAGCGGCAAGAGCCTTGCCTTTGCCGATGATTGCCCACGCCCCGGCCACTGCGCGTGGAACGAGTTGCAAACATCGGACCAGCCGGGGGCCTGGGCCTTTTACGGCGAGATGTTCGGATGGCAGCAGGACGGCGAGATGGATATGGGCCCGATGGGCAAGTATCAGTTCATCCGCCACGGCGGCATGCTGGGCGCGATCATGCCCGGCAGCGCCGAAATGGGCCCCCCGCGCTGGACCCAATATTTCCGCGTGGAGAATGTCGACACCGCGAAATCGGCGGTCGAGGCGGGCGGCGGCAAGGTGGTGAACGGCCCCGACGAAATCCCCGGCGGCGATTTCGCGATGAACTGCATCGATCCGCAAGGGGCGGCCTTTGGCCTTGTCGGCGGGCGGCGCTGACGCGCCGTCCCCCTTCCCCATTCCCGCTGCAATGGAGCATGCGATGAGCAAGATCACACCCTGTCTCTGGTATGACGGCGCGGCCGAGGAGGCCGCCCGCTTCTATGTCTCGCTTTTGCCGGGGAGCACGGTCGACCGGGTGGTGCGATCCCCCGTGGATACGCCGTCGGGCCCCGAAGGATCGGTGCTGACCGTGGAATTCACCCTGGCCGGCATGAAGTTCAT
Source organism: Sphingomonas sp. C3-2 (assembly GCF_033025475.1). NCBI lineage: Bacteria > Pseudomonadati > Pseudomonadota > Alphaproteobacteria > Sphingomonadales > Sphingomonadaceae > Sphingomonas > Sphingomonas sp. C3-2. Next base: position 2,099,193 of record NZ_CP130322.1, on the reverse strand, counting down.
CGCACTGAATGGTGGCCCGGCCTTCGCCTTTACCGAAGCGGTGAGCTTCCAGATCGAAACCGAGGATCAGGCCGAAACCGACCGGTTATGGGAGGCGCTGATCGCCGATGGCGGCAGCGAAAGCCAGTGCGGCTGGCTGAAGGATCGCTGGGGCATGAGCTGGCAGATCACGCCGCGCCAATTGACGGCGCTGTTCCTCGGCGCCGACAAGGCGGCGGCGCAACGCGCTGGGCAGGCGATGTTTTCGATGCGCAAGATCGACATCGCGACCATCGAGGCGGCCGCACGCGGGGAAGCCGCCGATGCTTGAGCTCTATGGCCACCCCTTTTCCTCCTATTCCTGGAAGGCGCAGATCGCGCTGCTGGAAAAGGCACTTCCCTACACGCCCCGGCCGCTCATCGCCGAGGAACCGGAAAACGGCGCGGCGCTGAAGCGCCACTGGCCGATCGGCAAATTCCCCGTGCTCGTGGATAACGGTGCGCCGGTGATCGAATCCTCGATCATCATCGAATATCTCGACATCCACCACCCCGGCGCGCGCCCGCTGATCCCCACTGATCGGGACGCGGCGCTGGCGGTGCGGTTCATGGACCGGATCTTCGACAATCATGTGATGGGGCCGATGCAATCGGTGGTCGGCGCCTATATCGCCGATGCCACTCAGCCCGACCGGGCGAGGATCGACAAGGCGCACGCCGCGCTCGACACCATCTATGCCTGGCTGGACGAACGCCTGACCGGCGAATGGGCGTGTGACGGCGATTTCAGCCTGGCCGATTGCGCCGCAGCGCCCGCACTTTTCTATGCCGATTGGGCGCGCCCGATCGATACCGGGCTTGGCCGGCTGCGCGATTACCGGGCGCGCCTGCTCGCGCGGCCCTCGGTCGCCAAATGCGTCGACGAGGCCCGGCCTTACCGATCCTATTTCCCGCCCGGCGCGCCCGACCGCGACTAAACAAACCGCCCGAGGAGCTTTTGATGACCGACGATATGAAAAAGGACTGGGAGCTCAGCGTCTCCCGCCACATCGCCGCGCCGCCCGAGGCGGTGTGGCAGGTGATGACCGAGCGCATGCCCGACTGGTTCTGCCCCAAGCCCTGGCGGGTCGAGATCGTCGAACAGGATCGGCGCGCGGGCGGGCGCGAGGCGATGATCATGCACGGCCCCAATGGCGAACAAATCCATAATGAAGGCATTTATCTGGCCTATGAGCCGGGGCGGCGGATCGTCGTCACCGACGCGCTCGACAGCGCCTTTCGCCCGCAAGGCCCGTTCATGGTAGGCATTTTCGAGATCGCCCCGGACGGCGCGGGCACGCGCTACACCGCCTCTGCCCGGCACTGGACCGAGGGCGACATGCAGAAGCATAAGGAAATGGGGTTCGAGGAAGGCTGGGGCATCTGCGCCGACCAGTTGAAGGCGCTGTGCGAGGAAGGCGTCGCCTGACGCCCTGAACCCAAGCCTGCAAAGCATTAGACGGCGCGCCCGCTGCTGCTACAACAGCGGCGGGGAGAGCATTGGATGCAGCACGAGGAAAAGGCCGACCTGCCCTATCTGCGCAAGGTCGTGGGCGCATCGATGGCGGGGACCGTCGTCGAATGGTATGAATTCTTCCTCTATGGCACCGCGGCGACGCTGGTATTCGGCAAGCTGTTCTTCCCCGCCACCGGCAATGAGCTGGACGGGATCATCGCCGCCTTTGCCACCTATGCGGTGGGGTTCATCGCGCGGCCGCTGGGCGGGATCGTCTTCGGCCATGTCGGCGACCGGATGGGGCGCAAGGCGCTGCTCCAGTTCAGCCTTGTGCTGATCGGCATATCCACCTTCCTGATGGGGTGCCTGCCAACCTTCGACAGCATCGGTTATTGGGCGCCCGCGCTGCTCGTTCTCCTGCGCTTTGTCCAAGGGTTTGCGCTGGGCGGCGAATGGGGCGGCGCGGTCCTCCTCGTCGCCGAACATGCCCCCAATCGCAGCCGCGCCTTCTGGGGAAGCTTTCCACAGGCGGGCGTGCCGATCGGCAATTTGCTCGCGACCGTCGTCCTCCTTATCCTCTCTGCTACCCTGTCGTCCGAAGCCTTTCTGGAATGGGGCTGGCGGATCGGCTTCTGGCTGTCGGTCGTGATCGTCGGCATCGGCTATTACATCCGCACGCAGGTGACCGATTCCCCGATCTTTCAGGCGGCGCGCGCGGAGGCCGAGGCGCAGGCGGCATCGGGCTATGGCCTGAGCGAGGTGTTCCGCCGCTATCCGCGCGGGGTGTTTACCGCGATGGGGCTGCGGTTCGGCGAGAACATCCTCTATTACATGGTGGTCACCTTCTCGATCACCTATCTCGCGCATATCGGGATCAACACGACCGCAATCCTCGGCATGTTGTTCGTCGCGCATTTCCTCCACGCGCTGATCATTCCGCCGATCGGGCGGATGGCCGACCGGTTCGGGCGCAAACCCGTCTATCTGCTCGGCGCGGCGCTCACCATCGCCTGGCCGTTTCTGGCCTTTCCGATGTTCGGCACGGGGAACGACGCGGTCATCCTCCTCGCCATATTGATCGGCATGGCGGTCCATGCGCTGATGTATGCCGCGCAGCCGGCGATCATGGCGGAAATGTTTCCCACCCGGATGCGTTATTCGGGCGTGTCGCTCGGCTATCAGGTGACCGCCATCGTCGCCGGTTCTTGGGCGCCGCTGATCGGGACCACGCTGCTGCGCGCCTATGACGGCTGGATGCCGATCGCGGTCTATATCAGCGCGGCGGGCGCGGTGAGCCTGATCGCGGCGATGATCCTGCGCGAAAGCCGGGGAATCTCGCTCGCCGCGATCGACCGGGACGACCGGGCCCAGCTCCGGGCGGAGCGAGATAGTACGATCTAAAAGTTTCTCCTCGCCCTGGCCTGCGCTCTCGGTCCATAAGCATGGCCGAGCCCAAAGGGCCGCGTCAGCAGGAAGGGATTTATGGTCGCCAGTACATTCGACCTGTTCAAGATCGGGGTCGGCCCGTCGAGTTCGCACACCATGGGGCCGATGACGGCGGCGGCCGATTTCGCCGATCGCCTGCGCACCGCTGCGCTGATCGAGCGGGTCGCGCGCATCGATGCCGCGCTGTTCGGATCGCTCGCGCTGACCGGAAAGGGCCATGCCAGCGACCGCGCGGTGCTGATCGGGCTGACCGGACAGCGGCCTGCCGAAATCGATCCCGATGCCGCCGATGCGCTGGTGGCGCAGATCCGCGAAACCGGCCGGCTACCGCTGGGCGGCACGCACGCGATCGACTTTATCGAGGAACGCGACCTGCGCCTGCTCCAGCGCGAAAGACTGGCCTTTCATTCCAATGCGATGACCTTCACCGCGCTGGGCGCGGACGGGAAGACGATTGCGCAGCGCACCTATTATTCGGTCGGCGGCGGCGCGATCCTTGACGAGGACCAGACCGATCGCAACGCGCCCACCGAGGGCGGCTGGGATGTGCCCCATAATTTCCGGTCGGGCGACGAATTGCTGGCGATGGCGCAGCAATCGGGCAAGAGCTTTGCGCAATTGATGCGCGAAAATGAGGAAAGCGCGCTGCCGCCCGAGGCCATTTCGGCACGGCTGCGCGAGATCCGCGACGCGATGTCGGCCTGTATCGACCGCGGGATCGCATCGGGCGGGCTGCTGCCCGGCGGGCTCAAGGTGAAGCGGCGCGCGCCGACCATCTACCGCGCGCTCATCGAACGGCAGGAACGCGCGCTCGCCGATCCGCTGACCGTGATCGACTGGGTGAACCTGTGGGCGCTGGCGGTGAACGAGGAAAATGCCGGCGGCGGCAAGGTCGTGACCGCGCCCACCAATGGCGCGGCCGGGATCATCCCTGCGGTGCTGCGCTATTATGAGCGCTTTGCGCCCAAGGCCTGTACGCAGGGTGCCGAGGATTTCCTGCTGACCGCAGCGGCGATCGGATCGCTGTTCAAGGAAAATGCCTCGATCTCGGGCGCCGAGGTCGGCTGTCAGGGCGAGGTGGGCGTGGCCTGTTCGATGGCGGCGGCGGGGCTGGCGGCGGCGCTGGGCGCATCGCCCGCGCAGATCGAGAATGCCGCCGAGATCGGGATGGAGCATAATCTGGGGCTGACCTGCGACCCCGTCGCCGGGCTGGTGCAGGTGCCGTGCATCGAACGCAATGCGGTGGGATCGATCAAGGCGATCGAGGCCGCGCGGCTGGCGATGCTGGGCGACGGCACCCACCGCGTCAGCCTGGATCAGGTGATCGAGACGATGCGCAAGACCGGGCTCGACATGTCCGAACGCTATAAGGAAACCGCGCTGGGCGGGCTGGCGGTGAACGTCGTCGAATGCTGAGGCGCCGATGCCGTGCCGCCCGCGAAAACGGACGGCACGGCATCTGGGCCGGGACGATCAGCGCGCGTGGACGGCGGCGCTGATCTTTGCCGGGACGCTCGGATCCTCGATCGTCGGGGGCGTATCGAACGCCTCGCCATTGACGATCTTGCGCAGCAGGTTGCGCAGGATCTTGCCCGAACGGGTCTTGGGCAGTTGCGGGACGACATAGCTGGTCTTGAGCGCGGCAACCGCGCCAAGCTCGGCGCGCACCGCCGCGATCACCCGCGCGGTCATCACCTCATCGGCATCGGCCCCGGCGCGCGGCACGACAAAGGCGACCGGGATCATGCCCTTGATCGGATCGTCCGCGCCGATCACCGCGCATTCGGCAACACCCTGCTGTTCGGCGACGATCTGTTCCATCTGGCCGGTCGACAGGCGGTGACCCGCAACATTGATGATGTCGTCGGTCCGCCCCATGATGTGCAGGAAACCGTCGGCGTCGAAATGGCCTGCATCGCCGGTTTCATAATAGCCTGGAAATCCGGTGAAATTCTTGTCGAAACCGGCCTGATTTTTCCACAATGTGCGGAATGCACCGGGGGGGAGCGGCGCCTTGATGACGACCGATCCGCTCTTGCCCGTTTCAACGGGCTTGCCCTCTTCATCGAGCACCGCAAATTCATAACCCGGCACGGGGAACCCCGCGCTGCCGCGACGGCGGCGGCTGTCCCCCATCGCCAGGCAGCTTGCAATTGCGGGCCAGCCCAGTTCTGTCTGCCACCAATGGTCGATCACGGGGAGGCCCGATTTCTCCTCAAGCCAGGCGATCGTGTCGGGATCGGCGCGTTCGCCGGCGAGGAAAATCGCGTTCAAGGCCCCGGTGCCGATGTCATTGAGGAAACCGGCGTCTGGATCTTCCTTGCGCACTGCGCGGATCGCGGTGGGCGCCGTGAAAAAGGTCTTCACGCCGTGGCGCTCGATCGTCCGCCAGAAGGTGCCGGCATCGGGGGTGCCGACGGGCTTGCCCTCGAACAACACGGTCGTCGCGCCGACCAGAAGCGGGGCATAGACGATATAGCTGTGGCCAACGACCCAACCCACATCGGATGCCGCCCAGAACGGATCGCCCGCGCCGATGCCGAAAATATTGGCCATCGACCAGGCGAGCGCCACCGCATGGCCGCCATTTTCGCGCACCACGCCCTTGGGCGTCCCCGTCGTCCCCGAGGTGTAGAGCACATAAAGCGGATCGCTGGACAGCAGCGGCACGGGCGCCGGGACCGGATCGTTCGCGGTCTCAGCCCGCAGCGTCGCCCAATCGACATCGTGCGGGGCCGAAAGATCGGCTTCGAGCCGTTCGCGCTGGAGGAGCACGACATGATCGACCTTATGGCGGGCGAGCGAGAGCGCCTCGTCGACCATCGGCTTATAGGCGATGGTGCGCTGCCCCTCGATCCCGCACGAAGCGGTGAGCAGCAGGCGCGGGGTGGCATCATCGATCCGCTTGGCGAGTTCGAGCGCGGCGAAACCGCCGAACACGACCGAATGGATCGCGCCCAGCCGCGCGCAGGCGAGCATGGCAAAGACCGTTTCGGGGATCATCGGCATGTAGAGGATGACGCGGTCGCCCTTGACCACGCCCAGCCGCGTCAGCATCGCGGCGACGCGGCCGACCTCTTCCAGAAGCTCGGCATAGCTGAACTGCCGGACCGTATCGGTGACCGGGCTGTCATAGATCAGCGCGGGCGTGTCTCCGCGCCCGGCATGGATGTGGCGATCAAGACAATTGTGACAGGTGTTGAGCGTGGCGCCCGGAAACCAGCCACCCACCTCGGCATAGCTGCGGGCGGGCGGCGTGAACCAGTCGATCGCCTGAGCGGCCTTTGCCCAGAAGGTTTCCGGGTCGGCGACGCTGCCACGCCATGCCGTTTCATACGCTTCGCTCATCGTCATCTCATCCTGATCACATAGTGGCTTTGAAAGGGGTTTTGAGCGGCGCGCCGGATCGACGAGACCCGGCGCACCGCCCGTTTCCTGGGTTATCGATCAATGTTCCGGCGAAAGGTTTCGGGCAGGAAGAACAGCCCGATCACGACCGTGGCGGCAGCAATCACCACGGGGTACCAGAGGCCGTAATAGATGTTGCCCGTGGCAGCGACCATCGCGAAGGCGGTGGTGGGCAGGAAGCCGCCGAACCAGCCATTGCCGACATGATAGGGCAGCGACATCGAGGTGTAGCGGATCCGGCTGGGGAAGAGTTCGACCAGCATCGCCGCGATCGGGCCGTAGACCATCGTCACCAGCATCGCGAGCGCCCAGAGGATCGCGACGACCAGCGGCTTGTTGATCTGATCGTTATCGGCCTTGGCCGGGTAGCCGGCCTCGGCAAGCCCCGCCTTCAGGCTGGCCTGAAAGCCTTCGATCGCGGCCTTGCGTTCCGGACCGGCAAGCCCGCCGGGATCGGGGGCGACAATGTTCGCCGCGCCGATGCGGACGACCGCCGGCTGCCCTGCGGGCAGGTCGGCATTGTCATAATTGACCCCCGCCTTGGCGAGATAGGCCTTGGCGATGTCGCAGCTCGACGTGTCGAACTGGTTGCGGCCGACCGGATCGAACTGGAACGAGCATTCGCCCTGATGCGCGGCAATCACCACGGGGGCATTGGCCTGGGCGCGGGCCAGCGCCGGGTTGGCGGCATCGGTGAGCGCGCCGAAGAGCGGGAAATAGGTGAGTGCGGCCAGCGCGCAGCCGCCAAGGATGATCGGTTTGCGTCCGATGCGATCCGACAGCCAGCCGAACACGACGAAGAACGGGGTGGCGAGCGCCAGCGCGATCGCGATCAGGATGTTGGCGGTGGCACCGTCGACCCGAAGCGTCTTTTCAAGGAAGAACAGCGCGTAGAACTGGCCCGCATACCAGACCACCGCCTGCCCCGCGACCGCGCCGAACAGCGCGACGATCACCCAGCGCAGATTGCCCCATTGGCCAAAGGCCTCGGTCAGCGGCGCCTTCGAGGTTTTGCCCTCTTCCTTCATCTTCTGGAAGACGGGGCTTTCGTTGAGCTGCATGCGGATCCACATCGACACCGCAAGCAAGATGATCGAGATCAGGAACGGCAGGCGCCAGCCCCAGGCGGCAAAAGCCTCTTCACCCAGCGCATAGCGAAAGCCGATGACGACAAGCAGCGCCGCGAACAGGCCGAAGGTGGCGGTCGTCTGAATCCAGCTGGTATAGAGCCCGCGTTTTCCCTCGGGCGCGTGCTCGGCGACATAGGTGGCAGCCCCGCCATATTCGCCGCCCAAGGCCAGCCCCTGCGCCAGGCGGAGGAAGAGGAGGATGAGCGGCGCGGCGACGCCGATCGAGGCATAGCTGGGCAAGAGGCCGACCGCGAAGGTGGACAGGCCCATGATCCCCATGGTGACGAGAAAGGTGTTCTTGCGGCCGACCAGATCGCCGATCCGCCCGAACACCAGCGCGCCAAACGGGCGGACCGCAAAGCCCGCCGCAAAGGCTGCGAGCGCGAAGATGAACGCGGTCGTCTCGTTCACCCCCGAAAAGAACTGCGCCGAGATATAGGTGGCGAGCAGCCCGTAAAGATAGAAATCATACCATTCGAAAACCGTCCCCAGAGACGACGCGGCTATGACCTGTTTTTCGCGTCTGGTGGCCCGGTGGTGTTTTGGCAGTTCTTTATATGTTGTTGCCATGCATCCTCTCCTGATCTTTGTCAGAATGTATATTTCGCCGCCATTTCAAAGCGGTCCATACGCCCTTTCTGTCCGTTTACGACTTCACGCAGGGCATGGCGATATTCGATGCCCAGATCGAGCTTGCTGACCGGCGACCAGAACAGGTTGCCGGCAAAGCTATAGGCATTTCGGTTCGCCAGTTCGGGCAGCAGCATATTGTCGGGCATGCCGGCATGCTGGAACCCGGCCATGAAGGTGGAGCGGAGATTGTCCGCCCAGCCGAGCTTCAGCGCGGCAAAGCCCGCGACATTGTCGATGACGTGGAGCCGGTCATTGCCCAGCGCGCCAAGATCATAGACCGCATCGGGGACGAAGCCCGCCGACAGATAGCGCCCGATGCCGTGGCCATAGGTGGCGACGAAGCGGAGATCATGGCGGCCTTCGGGGCCGAAGACGAACTTGCCGCCCGCCGAGACACCCCAGCCAAGCGCATCGCTTGCCCCCGCATCCCCCTCTACCGACAGCTGGCGCACCAGCCCGGCGACGTGGAAATCGGCCGCGCCGCGCTTGACGGCAAGGCGTGCGGTAACGTCGGGGACGTGATCGGTATCGTGATCGACCAGCGCGGCGGAGGTGGTGGTTATGGTTTCGGTCTGCGGGTTTTCAGCCGAGACGAAGAGATCGATGCCTTGGGCGATCGGCTGGCGATAGCGTACGATCGCCTGACGGACGAAGACAGATCCTTCCATCTGCCCTGCAAAGTCGGTCGTTTCCGGGAAATAGGCCGGGTTCTGGAAATTGGTCCATTCCTGCCCGGCGAGCCAGTTGCCATAGGTGAGGAAGCCGCGCCGGAAGGTGGGCGAATAGGCGTTGGTCGAGCGCTGCGCGCCAGCGGGCGCGTTGCCCAGCGCGAAATCGAACTCGACATGCCCCTTGATCTCGCCGCTGCCCGCCGGGGTGGAGCTGGTGAAGAAGATCCGGCTCTGGCGCGCATGCGCGATGAAATCGCGGCTGGGCGCCCCGCCGACCGGAATGAACTGCGGCAGATAGAGTTCCTTGGCGAGTTGGCCGCCCGGCATTTCGCCCGCGCTGTAGCGCGTGCTGCTCGCCACCAGCTTGATGAAGCCGCCCATGCCGAAGGTGGTGCCGCCGACAGTGAAGCCTTCGGCAGGCGCCTGCGGGCGCGCCTCGAGCGCGTTGAGGCGCGTTTCGGCCTGTGCGTTCTGCGCGGTGATCGCCGTCGTTGCGGCGGTGGTGGCAGCGGTGGTTTCCACCTGCTGCTGGCGCGCATCGATCAGATCGGTGCGCAGCTGCATCATTTCGGCTTCCAGCCGCTGCAACCGCGCCTCCAGCGCGGCCTCGCGCGCGGTGGCGGCCGAGGCCATTTGCGGCAGGGCAAGGGCCGATGCGCCAAGCAAAACCGAACAGAACTGGCGACCGCGCTTGCCCAATGACCGGTTCCTTTCAGGCACCCTCTCCAAGCACCCATCATCGGTGCGCAGGCCATGACAGACCATCCCGACCTCGGTCGAACATCTACGACCTTGGTCGTATAGCGCCGCGACGGCGGCAGCCGTTGAAGCGCCGGATTGTGCGATTTTTTGAAGGGGCAACGCTTGCCGATCGCGGCGCGGCGTTTAATCTGGCGCCACCGAACAGAATTGAGACACGCAATAGAAACGATCCTGATCGCGGACGACCATCCGCTGTTCCGCCAAGCGCTGATGCTGGCGGTGGCCAAGGTCGTGCCGCAGGCACAGATAGTCGAGGCGGGAACGCTGGCGGCCGCGCTGCGCGCCGCGGGCGCGGCCGACGATCTGCGCCTGATCCTGCTCGACCTGAAAATGCCCGGTGCGGTCGGCTATTCGGGGATTGCGCTGCTCCACGCCGAAAAGCCCGAGGTGCCGATCCTCGTCATCTCGAGCGCCGAGGGCGCCAAGGCCGCCGAGGAAGCACGCGCGCTGGGGGCGGTCGGCTTCCTGCCCAAGGACAGCCCCCTGCCCGCGATCGAGGCCGCGATCGCCCGCGCGCTCGGCGGGCAGGCGCCGGTTCAGGCGCCGGATGGAACGCGCGACCAGCCCGAGGACAGCGTGCGGCGCGAAATCGCGGCCCTCACCCCCACCCAGCTCAAGGTGTTGCTTGCGGTGCTCGACGGCAAGCTCAACAAGCAGATCGCGCATGAACTGGCGATCAGCGAGGCGACGGTGAAGGCGCATATGACCGCGATCATGCGCAAGCTCGACGTGCGCACGCGCACCCAGGCCGCGCTGGTGGCAAGGTCACTCGGGCTCGATCTCAAGCACTGAGATACTGGCAAGAAAGGCCGAGATCGTCTCGGCCCCGGCGGGTTTGGCGATGACGGCGACGCCCTGTGCCGCCGCCTGCAGCTCAAGCGCCGAATCGAGCTCGGCGGTCACCAGCGCGGCGGGGAGCCCCGGCCGGCGCGCGCGCAGCGCGGCGATCAGGCTGAGCCCATCCTCCCCGGCATCGAGCCGATAATCGACGAGCGCGGCATCGGCCCCGCCGACAAGCGCCAGCGCGCCCACGCCGTCGCCGGCACCAAAGGCGCGGTGGCCCATGCTCGTCAGCAGCGCGCAGCTCGCCTCGACGATCATCGGTTCGTTATCGACGACCAGAATGCGCAGCATGCCGGGCGTGGCGACGACGCTCTCCCCCGTTTCCACGCCCGTCCAGGCCGGGCCAATGCCGGTGGCGGGCAGCAACAGGCTGAACCGGCTTCCCCGGCCGGGGGTGGAGGCGACCTCGATCCGCCCGCCGAGAAGGCGCACGATGCGCTCTGCGAGCGCGAGGCCAAGCCCATGCCCTTCGACCTCGACTGCGCCCAGACGCGTGAATTCGCCGAAAATCGCATCGATCTGGCCGCTCTCAATGCCGATGCCGGTGTCGATCACATCGATGCGGAGCATCGTCTGGCGCTGGCGGACGCCGATCACCACCCCGCCCCGTTCGGTGTAGCGAATGGCGTTGGACAGGAAATTCTGGAGCACCGAGCGCAGCAGAGCGGGATCGCTGTGCAGCTGGCCAAAGAGTGGGCCGGTGCGCAAGGCGATCCCCTTTTCGCGCGCGAGCGGGGCAAAGCCCTCGACGAGATCGGTGAGGAACGGCGCGAGCGCGATCTGTTCAGGATTGGGCTGCACCCCGCCCGCATCGATCGTGCTGATATCGAGGAGCGCGCGCAGCAGCCCTTCGGCCGCGACAATGGCGTTTTCGACACGCCCGACGAGCGGCCGGGCTTTGTCCGCCGCCTCCCGCGCGAGCGCGGCGGTGAACAGCCGCGCGGCATGGAGCGGCTGGAGCAGATCATGGCTGGCGGCGGCCAAAAAGCGCGTCTTGTCCTGCGTTGCCTGCGCCAGCAGCCGGTTCGCCTCGCTGAGCGCGCGGGTGCGGTCGACCACGCGGGTTTCAAGCTCGGCCAGCGTCGATTCGAGCGCGTCGCGGGTGCGCGCTTCCTCGGTAATGTCGGTAAAGCTCGTCACATAGCCGCCGCCCGGCATCGGGCCGCCCACCGTCTTGATCACCCGCCCGTCAGAGCGCCGCCGTTCGAAGCTGTGCGGCAGCCCGCGCCGCATATGGCCAAGCCGCTTTTCGATATTGAACTCGACATCGTCCGAACCGAAATCGCCGAGCCCGGCATTGTGGCGGATGAGATCGGCGATCGGCACGCCGACGCGCACCAGCCCGGCGGGATAGCCGAACATGTCGAGATACTGGCTGTTCCACGCGACGACATTCATATCGGCATCGACCACGCTGATCGCGGAATCGATATTTTCGAACGTCGCCGCGAGGAGCTGGCGCGAAAAGCGGAGCGACTGGCCACCGGCATCGAGCAGGCGGGTAACGTCGGCGAGCTTCATCTGCCCATCGGCCAGCGTCGATGCGATCAGCGCGCGGGCCGAGGAGGCGCCGACCACCTCGGCGATGAGTTCCTGCGCGCGCTGCGCCGAGCTGCGGTCGATCGGGACGTCGGGCCGTGCCCCGGGAAATTCGCGCGCGGTGCGTTCTTCCCCGATGAAGCTGGCGGTCAGCCGCGCGAGATCCATGACGTCGTTGATCCGGCGCGCCCCGCCCAGCAGCTGCGGCAACGGGCGCGACGGCACCTTGCGCGCGGCGACGAGCAGATAGACGAGAAGATTGGCGCCAAGGCTCCAGCCCACGCCGTGGACGATGGGGGACGGATTGCCGAGGCCGAACAGATGGTATGGATCGAACAGGCCACCGGTGAGCGCCGCGAGCCAGCCATGCGGCAGGATCGGCGGCAGCGCGAGCGTGTAGAACCACAAGCCAAAGCCGACCGCGAGGCTGGCGCGCGCGGCCAGCGCGTCGCGATCGGCGCGGAAGGTGGCGAGGATGAAGTGCGGGGTGAACTGCGCCATCGCGGCAAAGGCGACGAGGCCGATCGACGCGAGCGACGCCTGCGGCGAGACGAGCAGCGCCCAGGCAAGCGCGAACAGGATGATGCCGATAATCGACAGCCGCCGGACGCGCAGCACCGAGCGCCCGATCGCCCCCGCGCCCCGGTGATTGCCGCCGCGCACGAGCGCGGGGAAAATCAGATCGTTCGAAACCATGGTGGCAAGCGCGGTCGAATCGACGATCACCATCGACGCCGCCGCGCTGACCCCGCCCAGCAGCGCCAGCACCAGCGCCCAGTGCTGCCCCGCCATGGCAGGCAGTTGCAGCACATAGAGATCGGCGGGTGCGCCGCCTTCGAACAGCGCCGCCCCGGCCAGCGCGATCGGGAGCACCATCAGCGCCATCGCGCCGATATAGGCGGCAAGGCCAAGCCGGGCGCGGACGAGATCGTCGGGGGCGCGCGCCTCGACCAGCCCCATATAGAATTGGCGTGGCAGCACCAGCACCGCCATGGCGGAGATAAGGAAGATCGCGCCGATATCGAGCGAAAGCCGGTCGGGACGGAAATTATGTTCGAGCACGGCAATGCCGCGCGCATATTGGGCCATGTCCGCCTGAAGGACGATGAACACCGCCAGCGCGGTCACCACCACAAGCGCTGCGATCTTGATGATCGATTCGAGCCCGATGGCATAGAGCAGCCCTTCGCTGCGCCCCGCCAGTTCGAACCGGCGCGCGCCGAAAAGGATGGTGAAGAGCGCGAGCAGCAGCGCCGCGGCGATCATCGCGGGCACCGCGACGGGCTGCCCCGCGACGATCGACACCGCGCTGCCGATCGAACGGAGCTGGAGCGCGACATAGGGAATCGTGCCGCACAGCGCGATCACCGTGACGAGGCGGGCGACCACCACGTCATGGCCAAAGCGCGCCGCGATGAAATCGGAAACGGTCTTTGCCTGTTCCTCCGCCACCGCATGGCCAAGGCGGCGCAGGAAACCGGGGGCGGCGATGAGCACGCAGATCGGCGCGAGATAGATCGGCAGATAGTGCCAGCCGTCGCGCACCGCGCTGCCCACGGCGCCGTAAAAGGTCCAGCTGCTGCAATAGACGCCGAGTGCCAGCGTATAGGCGCCGTGCCGCATCCCCCGCCAGCGCGCGGTGCCGCCGCCCCGCGCCTCGACCGTCCAGGCGAGCGCGAACAGGGCGAGCATCAGCGCCAGCACGACAAGGGCCGCCCATTGCAAGCTCATCGCTGATATCCGCTAGCCATTGCCGGTGGGGATAATATCAGGCGGCCACGCCGCGCAACAGAGCGCGGGCGCGCCAACGAGATCGGGCGCCCCCGCCGGCTTCCGAGGAAGCACGGCGAAGACGCCCGGAAATCTGCGTCAGCGATGCCCGAAATCAGAACGGAACGTCGTCGTCGAGATCGCTGTCGAAAGCCGAGGAATTGCTGCGCGAACCGCCGCCCGACGAGCGGCCACCGCCAAAGCTGTCATTGCCGCTGCTGGTCTGGCCCCAGCCGTCATTGGCGCGACCACCGCCGCTGCCGCCACCGGTGCTGCCCCAGCTGTCATTGCCCGACGAACGGCCACCGCCGCCGCCACCGCCCCAGCCGTCATTGCCCGACGAACGACCGCCGCCCATGCCGGCGCCTTCATCGCGACCGCCGAGCAGCACGAGTTCGCCGCGGAAGCGCTGGAGCACGATTTCGGTCGAATATTTGTCCTGGCCGTTCTGATCCTGCCATTTGCGCGTCTGCAGCTGGCCTTCGAGATAGACGCTCGAGCCCTTGCGCAGATATTGCTTGGCGACCTTGCCGAGGTTTTCGTTGAAGATCACCACGCGGTGCCATTCGGTGCGTTCCTGACGGTTGCCGTCACGATCGTTCCAGCGCTCGGAGGTGGCGATCGAGAGATTGACGACCTCGCCCCCGTTGTTGAGCGAGCGCGCTTCGGGGTCGGCACCGAGATTGCCGACCAAAATCACCTTGTTCACTGAGCCAGCCACGCGCCGATTCCCTTCTTAAAGTCCCAATGCCGTTGCGCCCCAATAGGTAGCGCCTGCTGCGACATAAGCGAGCCCGAACAGATATGCCAAGGCGAATGTGGGCCACTTCCACCCATTGGTTTCGCGGCGGATGACGGCGATGGTGGAAAGGCATTGCGGCGCAAAGACGAACCACATCAGGAAGGCGAGCGCCGTGGGAAGCGGCCAGCGCCCCTGAAGCCGTTCAACCAGCGAGCTTTCGGTTTCCGCCTCGTCGTCGGCTTCGATCGAATAGACCGTGGCGAGTGCCGCGACGGCCACCTCGCGCGCGGCCATGGCAGGGATGATCGACAGCGCCATTTCGTGGTTGAAGCCGATCGGCTTCACCAGCACCTCAAGCCCCGACGCCATCCGCCCGGCGATCGAATATTCGACCTGGCTTTTGCCTTCGGGCGCCTGCGGAAAGGCGAGCAGCGCCCAGAGCAGCACGGTCACGCCCATGATGATCGTACCCGCGCGGCGCAGGAAGACGCGCGCACGCTGACCCAGGCCGATCACGATGTCGGACAGGCGGGGCATCTGATATTTGGGCATTTCGATGAGGAAGCCACTGCCCGTGCCGCGCGCGATCGTCTTGCGGAAGGCAAGCGCGGCCAGCACCGCGCCCAGGATGCCCGCGATATAGAGCGCGAAAAGGACGAGCCCCTGCAGCCCGACCCCGGGCGCCACCTTTTGTGCGGGGATGAACGCCGCGATGATGACCGAATAGACGGGCAGGCGCGCCGAGCAGGTCATCAACGGTGCGATCAGGATCGTGGTCAGCCGCTGCTTGGGATCGTCGATCGTGCGCGTGGCCATGATGCCGGGGATCGCGCAGGCAAAGGACGACAAGAGCGGGATGAAGGCGCGGCCCGACAGGCCGACCGAGGCCATCAGCCGATCCATCAGGAAGGCGGCGCGCACCATATAGCCCGATGCCTCGAGCAGCAGGATGAAGAAGAAGAGAACCAGAATCTGCGGCAGAAAGACGACCACCGAGCCAACACCGGCGATGAGGCCATCGACCAGGAACGAGCGGAAGAAGCCGTCGGGCAACACATCGGTGACCACGCCCTGCAACGCTGCGAAACCGTCCTCGATCCAGCCGATGGGTGCTTCCGACCAGGAGAACACCGCCTGGAACATCAGGAACATCAGGAGCGCGAGGATGATCGGCCCGGCAACCGGGTGGAGCACGACCGAATCGATCACATGGGTGATCCGGCGCGCCGAGGTTTCGGAAACCGTTGCAGCCTTGGAAATCGCACGCGCGCGGCGCTGGACGGCGTCTTCGTCGGTGGGGATGGCGGCAATGTCGGGCGCGCGGTGCTCGGCACCACCCACCGCCTCGGCCAGCGCATCCTTCAGCGCATCGAGCCCACGGCGGCGCACGGCGACCGTGGGGATGACGGGCACGCCCAGTTCGCGCGACAGCGCCTCGGCATCGAGGACAAGCCCGTCGCGTTCGGCCATGTCGACCATGTTGAGCGCCACCACGGCGGGAATGCCGAGCGACAGGAGCTGGAGCGCAAAGCGCAGATGATTGTCGAGATTGCCCGCGTCGAGCACGATGATCAGCCCCGAGGGCGTCCGTTCACCGGTCAACTTGCCCGTGACGACATCGCGCGTGACGCATTCGTCGGGGCTGGAGGGATCGAGGCTATAAGCGCCGGGCAGGTCGACCAGTTCGACCGGGCGACCGTCGGGCAGCGCCATGCGGCCTGCCTTGCGCTCGACGGTGACGCCGGGATAGTTGCCAACCTTCTGGCGGGCGCCGGTCAGCGCGTTGAACAGCGCGCTCTTGCCCGCATTGGGATTGCCGACCAGGGCGATCATCGGTGCCGGGTTCATCGATCAGGCTCCCGGCTGGACGGCAATGGCGGACGCCAGCGCGCGGCGGAGCGCAATCGTCATCCGCCCGACCTGACAGGCGATCGGCCCCGAACGGAACAGCCCGCTATGATGGCGCACCTCGACGGCCACGCCCTCATGAAAGCCCAGTTCACGCAACCGCCGCCCTTCGGCGGGCGAAAGCCTGTCCCAATCGATAGTGGTGATATATGCAGGCTGGCGCAGGGGAAGTTGATCGAGACGCACTGTGGTTCCGCTTTTCTTCAGATTCTGCGACTAATTATCAATAACCCGCGCAAAAGGCCAGCGCTCAGACGGCGGGGTATCGAAGGCGCCCGATAAAGCGCGACAGGCTGGGCATATGATCGCGCCGGCGCAGCAGCTGCGCCTTGGTTTTTTCGAAACGCATCACGCCGTCGACGCGGCGATCGAGAAAGGCGCGGGTGTCGGCGTGATCGGGCGTGTCGTCGTTGAGGAACACCATCAGCGTGGAACCATAGACGCCGGCCAGCGTCAGCCGCTTGGTATAGTGATTATAATCGGCGGAGGTGTCGCCCGCGAGCCGCCACATATGATCGGCCGCGCGCCAGGCGAGCCGGGCGGCGAGCATCGCATTTTGCGGCATGGCGAGAATGGCGAGCGCACGGCGCAGCGCCTCGCGATTCGGGGCCGCGGCTTCGCTCCGCGCCATGACGAGCGCGGCGATTTTTTCGCGGATCTTCATCGCGCCGAGCTTTTCAGGCGGGAGCGCCGCCTCCATCGCCCGGTCGAGTGCTGCGAACCAGGCATCGATCATCGCGGTCGCGCCGCCCTGCACGGCCAGCCGTGCGACATCGGCATCGACCCCGGCCTGTTCGGCCGCGCGTTCGAGGGCGAGCGGCGTCCAGCCGTCAAACCCCGCATGGAGCGGGATGATCGCGGCGAGATGATCGCGAATTTCGTCGAGCGTGGGATCGAGCGGCAGGTCAGACACCAGAAAATTCCTCCATGGAAACCACGCTATGCCTTCGATCCGTCCGCCGCAAGGCGCGACGGCGCATCCTTTTCGGGGCGGCGAACCAGAACGAGCGCGATGGCGACCGCAACCGCGCCGATCATGTCGAGCGTGCCAAGGCGCTCTTCATAGACGATCCAGCCAATCGCGCCCGAGACGATGGGCTGGATGAGGAGCGCGAGCCCGATCACCAGCGGCTGGAAATGGCCGAGCGCATAGATCATCAGCCCCTGCCCGATCACCTGGCTGAACAGCGCGAGCAGGAACAATGCGGTCCAGTTCTGCGGCCAGATCGCATCGCCCATCACCAGCGCGAAGAGAAAGAGCGGGATAACCCCCGCCATCGTGCTGAGCGTGAGCGCGGGCACAGGCCCCATCGCCAGCCGCGCGCGCGCCATCGCGATGAAATAACAGGTATAGAACGCGCCCGAGAGCAGGCAGAGCAGATCGCCGACCAGATTCTGGCCCGACAGCTCATAGCTCTGCCCCATCAACAGCGCCGCGCCAAAGGCCGCGAGCAGAAGCGCCGCCGCCTGCCCACGGCTGGGCCAGGCCCGCGCGATCAGAAAACCATAGATCGGGAACATCAGGCTGGGCGAATTGCCAAAGAGCGTCGCGTTGGCGAGCTTGGTCTGCAAAATGCCGAGATGCCATGCCGCGAGGTCGCTGGCGAAGAACAGCCCGGCAAACCCGAGCATCACCCAGAGCCCGGGCTTCATCGCGGGAATGCGCTGCCCCAACAGCCGCATGGCAAGGAAAAGAAAGGGCACCGCGAGCAGCAAACGCCAAAAGGCCGAGGCGATCGGCCCGACATCGGCGAGCCGCACAAGCCAGGGCCCGAAGGCCAGACAGACATTGGCGACAACCAGCGCGACAAAGGCCAGACCGCTTCCGCTTGGCCGCGACGAAGTTATTCTTGTGCTCCCGGAATCGTGCATGGCCTCGCATAGCGCCCTATCTCTGCTCCGTCACGTTTCAAAGAAGGACTGATACGATGCCAGTTCCGACCCTGTTCGATCCCATCCAGCTCGGCGCGATCGCCGCGCCCAACCGTATCCTGATGGCGCCGCTGACCCGCGCCCGCGCCAGCCGCAGCCATGTGCCCACCCCGATCATGGCGACCTATTACGCGCAGCGCGCCGGCGCCGGGCTGATCATTTCGGAAGCGACCGGAATCAGCCAGCAGGGGCTTGGCTGGCCCTATGCGCCGGGCCTGTGGAGCGACGAGCAGGTGGCGGCATGGAAGCCGGTGACCGAGGCGGTACACAAGGCGGGCGGGCGGATTGTCGCGCAGCTATGGCATATGGGCCGGGTGGTGCATTCGAGCTTCAATGGCGGTCAGCAGCCGGTTTCCGCATCGGCCACCACCGCGCCCGGCCATGCGCACACCTATGACGGGCGCCAGCCCTATGAAACCGCGCGCCCGCTGGACGCAGCGGAGATTCCCGGGCTGATCGCCGATTATGTGACGGCCGCGCGCAACGCGCTGAGCGCCGGGTTCGACGGCGTCCAGATCCACGCGGCGAACGGCTATCTGATCGACCAGTTCCTGCGCGACAACAGCAACCAGCGTACCGACAACTACGGCGGTTCCCCCGAAAACCGTATCCGCCTGCTGGTGGAGGTGGTGGAAGCCGTGGCCGCCGCAATCGGTGCGGGGCGCGTATCGGTGCGCCTGTCCCCCAATGGCGATACGCAAGGGGTGGACGACAGCAATCCCGCGTCGGTGTTCGTTCCCGCCGCCGCCGCGCTCGACCGGATCGGCATCGGTTTTCTCGAACTGCGCGAGCCCGGCCCCGAGGGCACGTTCGGGCGCACCGACGAACCCAAGCTTTCCCCCGCGATCCGCGCGGCGTTCAAGGGGCCGCTGGTGCTCAATTCCGATTTCACCGCCGAGGAAGCCGAGGCGGCGCTTGAGGCGGGCGTGGCCGATGCGATCTCGTTCGGGCGGACCTTCCTGGCCAATCCCGACCTGCCGGTGCGGTTCCAGGCGGGGATCGCGCTGACCCCCGACGAGCCCAGGACCTGGTACAGCCAGGGGCCCGAGGGGTATATCGACTATCCCTTTGCCGAGGTGGAACCCGCCTGAGGGCGTCAGCCCTTTAGCAGTTGAAGGAAACGCGCGGCCGTCAGGAAATCGGCGCGCCGCGCGGCTTCCGCCTTTTGGGCGAGTTCATCCTCACCCCATTGTTCGGCCTGCCAGCGTTCATCGACGCAGACGGCTTCCCAGACGGCTTCGGCCTCGAACGCCTCTTCGGCGACGGCGAGTGCGGCGACGAGCGACCCGCTGATCGTGACGAGCGGCGAAAGCGCCGCCAGCGCAAAGGGATCGCGCGCGGCGGTGGCGGCGGCGAGCCGTTCGGTGGTCTGCGCATGTTGCGGCTTGTGCATCACACCCGTGGCGAGCACGAAGGCAATGTCGTAGCGCGCCTTCGCCCAGTCGAGGAGCGGATCCCAGGCGGCGGCCTGACGATCGACGAGCGGCGCGGGGCTGTCGGCGCGGTAGCAGGTGAGGTCGCTTTCGCCGTAGGCGGCAAGGCCCGCAGCAAAGCCTTCGGGATCGGCGCCGACGCGGTCGATGCCTGCATTGGCGAGCCCGGTCAGCACCATCGAACGCGGATCGATCGTCTCGCCCTGCGCATCCCATTCGCCTGCGATGGCGTCTGCCAGCGCGCGGCTCGGCACGACCAGCGCGGCGCGGCCGGGGGTGCGCACCGGGCGCCCATCGAGCGCGATGCCATAGCCGCCCTGATCCTCGATCACGGCGGTCTGCTTGTAGAAACGCTTCATTATTCCGGGGTCCTCCAGCGCCGCGCGAGCGCGCGCGGCACGAACAACATGGTGGCCAGCCCCACCAGCACCATCGCATAGCCGATAACCGGCGACAGCGCAGGAAGCTGCCCCGCCGTCGCGACGATCCCGGCCACGGTCAGGCCAACGCCGCCCAGCCGCGACAGCGCAATGACGAAGAATCGGTTGCGCGCCTGCGCCTCGCGGGCCTCGGGGGTCATGCGAAATCCTCGGCATAGCCAGCGATATCGCGCGGATCATGAACCACGCGGTGCGCGCCCGCCGCCGTCAGATCGATGATATCGTGATAGCCCCAGGACACGCCGAGCGCGTGCGCATCGGCCGCGCGGCCCATCAGCATATCGAAACTGGTATCGCCGATCATGATCGTCGTCTCGGGCGCGGCGCCCGCCTCGGCCATCGCGGTTTCGACCATCGCGGGATGCGGCTTGGACGGATGGCGATCGGCGGTCTGCAGCGTGACGAAACGGCGCGTGATACCGTGATGCTCAAGGCACAGCGCCAGCCCGCGATCGGACTTGCCCGTCGCCACGCCGAGCAGCCAGCCCGCCTCGTCGAGCCGCGCCATGGTTTCAAGAATACCGTCGAACAAAGGCTCGTCGATCAGCCCCTTGCCGCGCAGCGCGTGAAAGGCGCGCTTGTAATCCTCTGCCAGCACATCATGCAGCGCGGCATCGCCTTCGGGAAGCAGCGCCTCAACCGCCTCGCGCACGCTCAGCCCCACGATTCGGCGGATTTCCTGCCGGCTGGGCGGCACGAGCCGGGACTTTTCGAAGCAATGCTCCATCGCAAGGCAGATATTCGCCTGACTGTCGACAAGCGTGCCGTCGCAATCGAACAGGGCGAGCCGGTTGAAACTCATAGCGGCATTTCCCGCATCAGATGCGCCATCGCGCGCTGGCCCCGCGCATCGAGCGCCTCGGCCACGGCCGCGCGGGCGGCTTCGGGCTTGTTCTGGCCCAGTTTCTTGGTGCCGCGCCAGCCCGTGATATCCATGGTGAACCCGGTGATACCGCCAAGCAAGCGCTCGAAATAGCCGGGCGTCATCTTGTCGCGCGTCCAGGGCGCCTTGGGGGCAAGCCCCGCCTCATGCGCGGCGGACAGGAGGTCAACCTGAGCGATGAGCGCATCGCGGTCCATCTTGCGGACGGTGCCTTCCAGCTCGACCGCAAGATAGTTCCAGGTCGGCACCTGATCGGGCAGGCCATACCAGTCGGGGCTGATATAGGCATCGGGGCCCTGCACGACGAAAAGCGCGGTCTGCCCGTCGAGATGGCGCACGATCCCGTTGCCGCGTGCGATGTGGAAACCGAGCTGCGCTTCCCCGAGGAACACGACGGGAAGATGCGCGACGCGCGGCCCGTCGGGCGTGGCCGCGAACAGCGCGCCGAAACCGATCTGTTCGGCAAAGCCGCGCAGTTCGGCCCGGCCTTCCCAGCGGAAATCGGGGTGCGGATGCATTAGCGGCCGCCCCGGCCCCGGTCGTCCGAGCGCCCACCGCGTCCCCGGTCGTCACCCGCACGGCCACGGCGTTCGCCCTTGCGTTCGCGGCGCTTGTCCTTGGCGATGGCGGCAGCCTTTTTGCGCTTGCCCTCGGCGGTGTCGGCGAACTTCACCTCGTCCAACGGCAGGCTGTCGCCCAGCGCGCGGTCGAAGCCCAGCGTGTCGAGGCTTTCGGCGAAGTGGCGGGGCAGTTCGGCCGACACGTCGATCCGGCCGCCATCGGGATGATCGATCCGGATACGACGCGCATGGAGGTGCATCTTGCGGCTGATCCCGCCGGTCAGGAACGCTTCCTGCCCGCCATATTTGCCGTCGCCGACAATCGGGTGGCCGATCGCCGCCATATGAACGCGCAACTGGTGGGTACGCCCGGTAAAGGGTTGCAGTTCGACCCAGCAGGCACGATTGCCGGCGCGTTCGATGACGCGGTAGCGCGAGCGGGCGGGCAGGCCTTCCTTTTCGTCGACATGCATCTTCTCACCACCGGTGCCCGGCTGCTTGGCGAGCGGCAGTTCGATCATACCGTCCTCGATCGACGGCACGCCGACGACGAGCGCCCAATAGACCTTGCGCGCGGTGCGCGACGAAAAGCTCTTGGCGAAATTGGCCGCGGCCTTGGCCGAGCGCGCGAGGAGCAGCGCGCCCGAGGTATCCTTGTCGAGCCGGTGGACGAGCTTGGGGCGGCCATCCGCCTCGAACTGGAGCGCATCGAGCAGACCATCGACATGCTCGGTCGTCTTGGTGCCGCCCTGCGTGGCGAGCCCCGGCGGCTTGTTGATGACGATCGCCGAGCGATCCTTGTGGATCACCAGCGACTCGGCAAAGGCGATCTGATCTTCGCTGAGCTGCGGGCGGGCGCGCTTGGGGCGGGCGACGACCTCGGCCTTGGCGGGTTCGGCGGGGGGCACGCGCAGCACCTGCCCCATTTCGACGCGGTCGCCGGGCGCCACGCGCTTGCCATCGACGCGCAGCTGGCCGGTGCGCGCCCAGCGCGACACGGTGTTGAAGCTGACATCGGGGAGATGACGCTTGAACCAGCGATCAAGCCGGATCCCGTCATCGTCTTCGCCCACCTTGAACTGGCGGACATCGCTGTTGTTATCGTTCGTGCTCACGCGGCTACCTTCACGATCCAGAGGCCAAGAAACAGCGCTGTTACCGATCCGATCACCGAGGCCAGCGCATATAGCCCCGCGCCGCCCCAGTCGCCGCGTTGGATCATCGTCGCGGTGTCGAGGCTGAACGCCGAAAAGGTCGTAAATCCACCGAGAAGGCCAAGCGCGAGGAAATGGCGCCAGCCCTGCTCGCCTTCGCCGAAACGCGCCAGCACGCCGGCCAGCACGCCCATGGCCAGCCCGCCCATGAGGTTCACGACAAGCGTGCCCCATGGATAATGCGGGCCAAGCTGGCTGAGCGTCAGCCGGCCGACGCCGTAGCGCCCCGCGCTGCCCAGCGCACCGCCGGCCATGACTAGAAGGAGATTCTGCATCCCGCGCCCTTAGCGCAGGTGGCCGATATTAGAAACAGCCGGAAATTGGCAGGGGATCAGAGCGTGGCCCGGCGCGCCTTCCATTCGGCGGCGCTTTGCGACCAGCGGTTGACCGAATAAACGTCAAGCGGCGCAGGCAAAGTGGTTGGCCCGCGATCGACCGCGCCGAGCCGTTCGGCGAGCTTGATCGACGCGCTGTTCGCGGGATCGATGCAATGGATCACCTCGTCCCAGTGCAGCATCTCGACCGCGAAATCGATCGAGGCGATCGCCGCCTCCCGCGCATAGCCGCGCCCGGAAAATTCGGGGAGCACGCCCCAGCCCACCTCGGTGCCCGGCCAGCCTTCGGGCTGCCAGGGGCCGACGCGGCCAACCCAGCGCCCGCTCGACCGTTCGATGAGCGAGAACATCGAAAAGCCGCGAATATGCCAGGCGCCCGCCATGGTGCAGAGCATCCGCCACGACGCCGCGCGGCTGACGACACCGCCCAGAAAGCGCATCGCTTCGGGATCGGCATGGAACGCGGCCCAGCCGTCGAGATCCTCGGCCGCAGGGGGACGCAGGATGAGATGTTCGGTGACAAGAAGGGGGCCGCCCAAGCTCATGAAATATCCCCTGAATTACGAGAGGGGCGCATGCTAGTCCGCCGATCGCCATTGGCAAGCGCTTTACGGGCAATCGACGGCGGCATAGCCTGACCTTCCCTTAGCGGAAAAGGACGCGCCATGAAGGGCATCACACCCTATCTTACCATCGGCGAAGGCCGCGCGAAACAGGCGGTGGCTTTCTATCAACAGGCCTTTGGCGCGGTGCTGGTGGAACAGCATGCCGCCGAGGACGGCCAGCGGCTGATGCACGCCCATCTCCAGCTGAACGGCGGCGATCTGATGCTGTCCGACGATTTTCCCGAATTTCACGGCGGCAAGAGCAGCGCCCAGCCGGGCGGCGCGCGGCTGCACCTGCAGGTGGACGACGCCGATGCGCTATGGGCCAGCGCGCTGGCGGCGGGGGCGAGCGTCGAAATGCCGCTCGACGACCAGTTCTGGGGCGATCGCTACGGCCATCTGCGCGATCCGTTCGGGCAGGTCTGGTCGATCGGGGCGACGATCAGCCCCAAGGGATAAGCCGGGCACAAAAAAAAGTGGACAGGGCGACATGAGACTGCCGCCGCTGTCCACTTTGCAAATCCCGTGCCTCAGGCCTGGAAACGGGCCTGGAGTTCGAGCATCGCGATCGCGGCCTTGGCCGCTTCGCCGCCCTTGTCCTTTTCCGAACGCTTGGCGCGGGTGAGCGCCTGCGCCTCGTTTTCGACGGTCAGGATGCCGTTGCCGATCGGCAGGCCATCGAGCGTGAGCGCCATGATGCCGCGCGCGCTTTCGTTCGAGACGACTTCGAAGTGATAGGTTTCACCGCGAATGACGACGCCGATCGCGACATAGCCGTCATAACGCTCGCTATCGACCGCAAGCGCGATGGCCGCGGGGATTTCGAGCGCGCCCGGAACCGTGACGGTTTCATGCGTATGCCCGGCCGCTTCGAGCGCGGTGCGCGCGCCGTCGAGCAGCATGTCGTTCAGATGGTCGTAGAACCGTGCTTCCACGATCAGAAATTTTGCCATGATCAAGCTTCTCCGCTGTCGATTGGACGCTGCCCAACGATGGAAAGGCCGTAGCCGTCAAGCCCCACCAGCGTGTGGTGGCTGTTGGTGAGCAGTTCCATGTCCTGCACGCCCAGTTCGGTGAGGATCTGAGCGCCGACGCCGTAATCGCGCAGTTCCTCGGGATCGAGCGCGGGCATGCCCGCCTTTTCCTGGATCGAGGTGGTGAAGAAATCTGCGCGGCGCTTGTTGATGACGACGATCACCCCCGCGCCTTCCGCACCGATGATTTCCATCGAGCGGCGCAGCAGGCGGCCGCGTTCGTCGGCCTCGGCGAAAAGGTCGGCGAAGGGCGAGAGCACGTGCATGCGCACGAGCGTGGGCTTGTCGGGGTCGATGCGGCCCTTGACCAGCGCGATCTGCTCGGTGCCGGTGGCCTTGTTGAGAAAGGCATTGGCGGTCCATTCGCCGCCCCAGCGGCTCTCGAAACGCGCCTCTGCCTTTTTCTCGACAAGGTGATCGTGCTGGCGGCGATAGGCGATGAGATCGCGGATCGTGCCGATCTTGAGATTATGTTCGTGCGCGAATTCGACGAGGTCGTCCATGCGCGCCATGGTGCCGTCGTCCTTCATGATCTCGCAGATCACGCCCGACGGGTTGAGGCCGGCCAGGCGCGACACGTCGCACGCCGCCTCGGTATGCCCGGCGCGGACGAGCACGCCGCCTTCGCGCGCGACCAGCGGGAAGACATGGCCGGGGGTGACGATTTCCTCAGGGCCCTTCGACGCATCGATCGCCACCGCGACGGTGCGCGCGCGGTCGCCCGCCGAAATGCCCGTGGTGACGCCGTCGCGCGCCTCGATCGAGACGGTGAAGGCGGTTTCGTGGCGCGTGCCGTTGTTGCGGCTCATCAGGTTGAGGCCAAGCTGGTTGACGCGCTGCTTGGTGAGCGTGAGGCAGATCAGCCCGCGGCCATATTTGGCCATGAAGTTGATCGCCGCCGGGGTCGCCATCTGCGCGGGAATGATAAGATCGCCCTCATTCTCGCGGTCTTCATCGTCGACGAGGATGAACATGCGGCCATTGCGCGCTTCCTCGATAATCTCTTCGATCGGGACCAGCGCGGGCGCGGATTCGCGCTGCTTCAGATATTTTTCGAGCTTGCGCAGCGTTTCGGCGGTGGGGTTCCACTCGGGCTCGTCCAGCAGGCGAAGCGAATTGGCATGAAGTCCGGCCGCGCGGGCGAGGCCGGAGCGTGAGATGGCGCCTTCGGCAACAAGGTCGCGGACGCGTTCGATCAGTTCGGTGCTCATGGCCACACCGAATATCACATTGCAATGTGATGCCCAACAGAAAATTTCACACAGGGCGCAACATTCTTACGCAAAGCGTAGAAACATCGACGATCAAACGCCTTTTACCGCGATTATTTTTCCAAAACCGAACGCATACGGCCAAGATAACGCGCCAGAACGTCGATCTCGATATTGAGGCGCCGCCCTTCGGCGAGCGCGTCGAACGTCGTGACCGAGGCGGTGTGCGGGATGATGTTCACGCCGAATTCAACGCCTTCGGCCGTGTCGGTGACGCTGTTGACGGTGAGCGAGATGCCGTCGAGCGCAACCGAGCCCTTGGCCGCGATAAAGGGCGCCAGATCATGCCCGGCGGCAATCGTGACGCGTTTCGAGTCGCCTTCGTCGCTGAGACCGGTGACCGTGCCGACGCCGTCGACATGGCCGGTGACGATATGCCCGCCCAGTTCCTCGCCCAGCTTCATCGCGCGTTCGAGGTTGAGACGGCCATCCGCGCGCCACTGGTCCGACGCGGTGCGCGAGATGGTTTCGGCGGAGATATCGACCGCGAACCAGCCCGGCGCCTTGTCGACCACGGTGAGGCACACGCCCGAACAGGCGATCGACGCGCCGAGATCGACGCCCGCCATGTCATAGCTGCAGGCAATCACCGCGCGCATGTCGCCGCGCTGCTCGATGCTCTTGATGGTGCCGATATCGGTGATGATGCCCGTGAACATTCGCGGTCCCTTTGTTGCGTCGCCGTCCTAGATCCGGACGCGC
The DNA here is from genome assembly GCF_033025475.1 of Sphingomonas sp. C3-2. Classification (NCBI taxonomy): domain Bacteria; kingdom Pseudomonadati; phylum Pseudomonadota; class Alphaproteobacteria; order Sphingomonadales; family Sphingomonadaceae; genus Sphingomonas; species Sphingomonas sp. C3-2. Next base: position 2,072,458 of record NZ_CP130322.1, on the reverse strand, counting down.
TCGTAGACTTCCATGCGGTCGCTGCCAAGCAGGCGCGTGTCGCACAGCCGCCAGCAACCATGCGCCTCGGCCAGATCGGCGAGCCCGATATCGCCCAAAGCCGCGCGCCCCCGCCCGATCAGGATCGGCGCGCGGTAGAGCAGCAGGCGATCGACGCGATCGGCGGCGAGAAACGCCGCCGCCGTCTGCGCACCGCCCTCGACGAAAAGATGATCGACACCGGCGAGCGCACCGATGGCACCGGGCGCGGCAACCGCTTCCCAGCCTTCGGGGGCAACGCCGCGGGTGAGCAGCGCGCGGCGCGGGCTACGCGCTTCGAGCCCGGCCAGACGCACGTCGAGCCGGGGGGCATCGGCATCATAGGTGCCCCGCCCCACCAGGATCATTTCGTGCCGCGCGCGTTCGAGATGGGTGTGCGCGCGCGCCGCAGCGCCGGTGATCCAGCGGCTGCGGCCATCGGCCATCGCGATCTGCCCGTCGAGCGAGGTGGCGAGTTTGAGCGTCACCAGCGGACGCCCACTGCGCTGGCGCATGAGGAAACCGCCCATCAAGCGCGCCGCCTCGGCCGCGAGCAGCCCGTCATGCACCGCGACGCCGGCCGCGCGCAGCCGCGCAATGCCCTTGCCATTGGTGCGCGGATCGGGATCGCCCAGCGCGACATGCACCGTCGCCACCCCCGATGCGGCGAGCAGATCGGCGCAGGCGGGGCCACGCGGGCTTTGATGCGCGCAGGGTTCGAGCGTGACATAGGCGGTGGCGCCGCGCGCGGCATCGCCCGCCTCGGCCAGCGCCATCGCCTCGGCATGCGGGCGGCCGCCGGGCTGTGTCCAGCCGCGCCCGACGACGCTGCCGCCGGACACGATGATGCAACCGACATTGGGATTGGGGGCGGTGCGACCGCGTCCGCGCTCGGACAGCGCGAGCGCCGCCGCCATCCAGCGCGCAGGGTTGCTCAAAGCCCGATGGCTTCGAGCTGTTTCTCGACCTTCTGGAACTGGCGCATGCGTTCCTGCCGCTTGGCCTCCATCTCGGCCTCGCGCTTCTTCCTTTCCTTCATGTCGATCGCCTGCTGCGCCTTGATCTGTTCAAGGCTGCGGTCGAGCGGCCAGCTCTGGACGTAGAAGACATCGCGCTTCCACGGCTTGTCGATGCGCGAATCGACATAGAAACCGGCGATCAGAAGCGCGGTGATGACCACCGAGAGGAAGCCGAAGATCAGTTCATGTTTCTGACGCATCGCCAGAAACAGACGCAGATCGCGGATCGCCTTGCGCGGGGAAACGGGACGGGGAAATATCGCCATGGCCTGCAAGATAATGGAGAGGCCGACGCGAAACCAGCCCCTCCGCCTATCCATTTGCCAAGGCTGCCAATCCGAATGGCCGGAACCGAGATGACGCGCTGGCCGATCATCGACGGCTTTGACCAAAACCGGACTGTCCGGATACGCGACAAAGCGGACATCTGACGCCGCCTCTCATCGGTCGAGCGCCCAGCCCCTGACTACTACGTCGCCTATGCTTCGCTGGCCGTTGACCCTCACAAAATTTGACGTTCGAGCGCACCACTCATCGCCGTTAACATCCTTCTCTGTTTCCAGACATCGGCTTGCTTCGTAGCTACAGGTTGCGATGGCCGAGCCCGTTGCGCCGCAACTGACGTGGCGTACCTTGACACGTGAGACGGCATTCATCGCTTCGGGAGTGCCATAAGCACCCACTATGGTCAGATCAGTCAGCAACTGATGGCCGCTTTCGATCTGCGCAATGGTTCGTTGCGACGGTAAGGCAGGATCGCTCATTTCAGCTGCGCACGCAGTCAATGCGAAAAGAACTGTGCAGACAAAAATGTGTTTCATTGAGATAGAATAGCGTTTCTCGTTCTCGCCGCTACCGTCCGCTTCGGGCGTCCCGCCCCTTCATGCTTTCGCCTGACAGCGGACGGTCACTTGGTCCGAAATTTATCTCCGCCGCCCGGTTCAGGCTTATTCGGCGATGCGGAAGCGCACCGTCATCACCTTCCAGCTTTCAACCGCAACACCGTCGCGCGTGGCCGGGCGGAAGCGCCATTTGCGCAGCGCCTGACTTTCGGTTGCCCGGAAAAAGGCCGCGTCGCTGGCGGAAACCTGCTCGACCGCCTTCACCCGGCCATCGGCGCCGATCAGCACGCGGACGGTGACGCTGCCTTCCATCCCGATCCGCTGCATCGAGGGCGGATAGGGCGGCTGGAGCGCGGCGGCGTGGCGCGGATCGGCCGTGGCATCGACGAGCACGGGCTTGGGCGGATCGACCGCCCCCTGCCCGCCACCCAGCGCGCCACCGGGGAGCGGCGGCAAGGGCGGCAGGATCGTCGGCTCGACCCGATCGACGGTGAAGCCGCCCGTCGGCGGCAGGATCGGGGGCGTGGACGGCGTCACCCGGTCGATCGCGGCGGCAGTAACCTTTTCGTCCGATGTCGGGGGTGGCGGCGGTTCGGGTGTGGCCTCGGGGGTGATCGGAATGTTGTGCGTGCGGAGGAAGGTGGGGAGTTTTTCGACCAGCCCCGGATTGGCCGTCAGGAGCGCGCCGATCACGGCGCCGTTGACCGCGAGCGCGGCGAAGAACGCAGTGGGGTGGGCCCGGCGTTCGCCTGCGAAACCGACTGCTTCATAAGGCATATCATGTCCCTCCTCTTCGCACTGCGTTGTTATACCATTACTGCAATGATGTTACGTTACATCATTATTACAATCTGGCAAGCGGGTTCGCGCAGCTGCGGCAGGGGGCTGACTTGGGCACCGGGCCGCGTCATAAGGGAAGCGGCCCTGCCCGGTGGAAAAGCCGGGCACGCGGCCGGATAAAGGATCGTTCATGCTTCGTATCACCGCCGCACTTGCGGCTGCCCTCCTCGCCACCGCCGCGCCGGCGCAGAACCGGATCGAGACGATCGACCTGCCGCCCAGCCTGCCCGCGACGACGGCGGAGACGCCGCCCGAGGCCGCGCCGGTGGAGGCCGTGCCGCCCGCAGCAAGCCCGGACAATACGACACCCGAGGCGGACACGGAGGCCAGGGCCGCGCCCCACGAACCGATGCTGGCCGATCCGGCCGCAGCCGCGCTGGCCGCCGAGGCCGCTGAACGCGCGCGCACCGCCGCGCTCAACGCCGAAAATGCGCGCACCGCCGCCGAAACCCGGCGCGCCGCCGAGGATGCGCGCAAGGCCGCCATCGCCGCGCAGGACGCCGCCTATCAGGACATTCTGGCGGAAAGCGAAGCCGAGGCACAGCGCCAGACCGAAGCGCATGAGGCCGCGATGGCGGCGTGGCGCGCGCGGGTGGCCGCCTGCACCGCGGGCGACAAGACGGCCTGCGCGCCGCAATGAGCATGCACCCAAACCACCCGATATCGTTGCAAAACGGAAATGAAAGCCCGTTCGCGCAGACTTTTCATTTCCTCGTAACCAATTAAGCTGCCCATCCCATGAAGAAATCGATCGCGGCGCTTGCGCTGGCCGGGCTGACCGGCGTTCCCCTTGCCCTGTACACGCTTGCGCAGGGCAAGGATGAGACCCCCAGCCCCTCCGAAATCGCCGCAGCCGCACCCGCCGCCGACTGGGCGGAGATTCCCGAAAGCGACCTTCTGGTGATGACCACCACCGAGGGCGGGCGCGTCGTGATCCAGCTGGCGCCCGATTTCGCGCCGGTCCATGTCGCCAATATCCGCGCGCTGGCGGCCGAGCGCTGGTGGAGCGGCGGCACCGCGATCACCCGCGTGCAGGACAATTATGTCGTCCAATGGGGCGATCCGACGGCCAAGCGCATGCTGCCCAAGGCGGTAACCATGGAGCCCCCGCGCGAATACCTCCGCCCGCTTGGCGAGATCGCGCCCGAATGGATCGACTGGCCCGATCCCTATGCCAAGAAGACGGGTTTCTGGCAGGGCTGGCCGGTGGCGAGCGACGGCGACAATGTCTGGCTGACGCATTGTTACGGCATGGTCGGCGTCGGCCGCGACATGGCGCCCGATACCGGCACCGGCGCCGAGCTTTATGCCGTGATCGGGCAGGCGCCCCGCCATCTCGACCGCAATATCGCGGTCGTCGGGCGCGTGATCGAGGGGATGGACTATCTTTCCTCACGCCCGCGCGGGACCGGCGATCTGGGATTTTACGAGGACGCGGACGACAATATCGCGATCACCCAGCTGAAGCCGATGAAGGACATGCCCGAGGCGGAAAAGACGCGCTATCAGTATCTGGCCGCGAAATCCTTCATCCGCTACCGCGACGCGCGCGCCAACCGGCAGGATCCGTTTTTCGACGTGCCCGCCGGCGGTGCCGATGTCTGCAACATCCCGGTGCCCGTGCGCAAGGTGCCGACCGGCGCGGACTGATCAGCGCAGGCGCATCTCGCCGTCCGAAATCTCCATCTTGGCGACGCGCTCGAGGAAGCTCTGGCCAAGGAGCGAGACGGTGAGATCATTCTCGGCCACCATCGCCTCGACATTGTTCGCGGTCACGGGGCCGATCGCGACGCGGTCGAGCGTCACGGGCTTCAGCTTCACCTCGCCATTGGCGGACATGGCGCGCGCGGTGAATTCGCCCGCCTGCGTGCCGATGCCGGCGGCCTGCGCATCGGCGCGGGTGAGGACGACCGCGCTCGCGCCGCTATCGACGAGGAACCGCACGGTCGCGCCGTTGACGCGCGCATCGGCATAGAAATGGCTGTCGGGCGCGCGGCGGAGGATAACCTCGGCAATGCCGTTGCCCGCCTGCTGGATCGCGGGGGCGGGCGCGGCATCCTCGGCGCTGTCGGTAATCACGGTTGCGGCCTGGCGCACCGGGGTGCTTGGCCCGCCGGGCATGAGCGCGATGAACGCGATCGCCGCGAGGCAGATGGCGAAAACCACCCGCATCATGGGACGCACACCAGGGCATCCGCACGCGCGGTGCAGAATGTCGAACAGCCATGGGCATTTGGCGACCGGTTGTTCATTCGCGGTTCCCCCCGGAAAGGCGCGTGCCGTTCATGCCCTGTCGCCGCGCCTGCATCAAGCATGTCGCGACGAATGGAATCGGGACAAAGCCCGGCAACGCGCCCGTGCCTGCCCGATCAGCCCGCCAGCGAGAGGCGGATTCCGGTTCCGGTGACCGCGCCGGAATCGGGTGAAAGCAGGAAGGCGATCACGCGCGCCGCCGATTCCGGCTTCACCCAGCCCGAGGTGTCGGCATCGGGCATGTCGGCGCGGTTGGCCGGGGTGTCGATGATCGTGGGGAGCACCGCGTTGACGCGGACATTCTGCGCGCGCAGCTCGTCGGCCAGGCTTTCGGTGAGCGCCATCACCCCCGCCTTGGACGCGGCATAAGGCGCCATGCCCATCGCGACATTGGTGGCTGCCGCCGCGCCGACATTGACGATCGCGCCGCCCTTGCCGACGAGATGCGGGATCGCGGCAGCGGACGAGGTGGCCGCAGTGCGCACGTTCATGCGGTACATCCGGTCCCAGCTGTCGAGCGAGCCATCGGCCATAGTTTCCCAGGTAAAGCCGCCCGCGACGTTGACGACGCCGTCCAACCCGCCCAGCGCCCCGGCCGCCTTGGCATAGGCATCCGCCACCTGCGCCGGATCGGCGAGATCGACGCCGCCGATCGCCACATCCGCACCGCTGCCCGCCGGCACCGGCGCCATATCGACCACCGCCACCGCGGCGCCGCGCGCCTGAAGTTCGGCCACCACCGCACGGCCAAGGGCGCCGAAACCGCCCGCCACAATGATCTTACCCGTCACGCAAACACTCCCCTTGGTTTCTTCTTGATCCCGGCGGGGATATACCGAAATGGCGCGCTTGCCAATTTCGGAACCATATTCCCTTATTAAAAATCAGGCGGGGCGCGGGCCGAACAGGATGATCGAGGCGCCCGCAAGGCAGATCGCCGCACCGGCCAGATCCCAGCGATCGGGACGGACCCCCTCGGCGCCCCAGAGCCAGAGCAGCGCCGAGATAATATAAACACCGCCATAAGCCGCATAGGCGCGCCCGGCCTGATCGGAGTCGACCAGCGTCAGCAACCAGGCGAAAAGGCAGAGCGACGCGATCCCCGGCACCAGCCACCACACCGTCCGATCGAGCCGCAGCCAGGCCCAAAAGGCGAAACAGCCCGCAATTTCTGCAATCGCCGCTGCAAAATAGACAAGCCATGTCATCCCGACCACCCCTTTTGCCCGGCCATGCGCACGCATTTCCGCGCCATTGCGTGTCTTTTGGCGGCAATGGCGCAGCAATTGCAAATCCTTCGCAACAAAACCCCGCAAAATGCCTGAAAAATTGCCGATCTCGGCGCTTCCATCCTGCAGCGCCCCTTGCTAAGGCGCCCGCGACAATCGCACCCGCGATTACAGGCATGGTCTAGCTCGACCGGCTTCTCCCCGGCCATGCCAGCTTTGAAGGAGCCAAAGATGACAGCCATCGGCCAGGATACCCTCGGCACCCGTTCCACGCTCGACGTGGCGGGCAAGACGATTCACTATTATTCGCTCGCCAAGGCGGCAGCGAAAATCGGCGACGTTTCGCGTCTCCCCTTCTCGATGAAGGTCCTTCTCGAAAACCTGCTCCGCTTCGAAGACGGCGTCACGGTTTCGGTCGAGGATATCCAGGCGATTGCCGACTGGCAGAAGGACCGCAAGTCCGAACGTGAAATCCAGTATCGCCCCGCCCGCGTGCTGATGCAGGACTTCACCGGCGTTCCTTGCGTGGTCGACCTCGCCGCGATGCGCGACGCGATGAACGCGCTCGGCGCCGATGCCGGCAAGATCAACCCGCAGGTGCCTGTGCACCTCGTCATCGACCACTCGGTCATGGTTGATGAATTCGGCACCCCCAAGGCGTTCGAAGATAACGTCGAGCTCGAATATCAGCGCAACATGGAGCGCTATGACTTCCTGAAATGGGGTTCCAAGTCGCTCGACAACTTCAAGGTCGTTCCCCCGGGCACCGGCATCTGCCACCAGGTGAACCTTGAAAACATCGCGCAGGCCGTCTGGTCGTCGGCCGATGCCGAAGGCAACACCATTGCCTATCCCGACACCTGCGTGGGCACCGACAGCCACACCACGATGATCAACGGCCTGGGCGTGCTCGGCTGGGGCGTGGGCGGCATCGAAGCCGAAGCCGCGATGCTCGGCCAGCCCGTCTCGATGCTCATCCCCGAAGTCGTCGGCTTCAAGCTGACCGGCGAACTGAAGGAAGGCATCACCGCCACCGACCTCGTGCTCACCTGCACGCAGATGCTGCGCGCCAAGGGCGTGGTCGGCCGCTTCGTCGAATATTTCGGCCCCGGCCTCGCCTCGCTGTCGCTTGCCGACCGCGCGACGCTCGCCAACATGGCCCCCGAATATGGCGCGACCTGCGGCTTCTTCGGCATCGACGACAAGACGCTCGACTATATGCGCCTCACCGGCCGTACCGAAGAGAATATCGCGCTCGTCGAAGCCTATGCCAAGGAACAGGGCCTGTGGCTCGATCCCTCGGCTGAGCCCGTCTTCACCGACGTTCTCGAGCTCGACATGTCGACCGTCGAACCCTCGCTCGCCGGCCCCAAGCGCCCGCAGGACAAGGTTGTCCTGTCGAACGTCGACGACGTGTTCAACGGCGACCTCGAAAAGGTCTACAAGAAGTCGGCTCCGGCCCGCGTGGCCGTCGAAGGCCGCGACCATGACATCGGCGACGGCGACGTCGTGATCGCCGCGATCACCAGCTGCACCAACACCTCGAACCCCGGCGTTCTGGTGGCAGCCGGCCTCGTCGCGAAGAAGGCCGTCGAAAAGGGCCTGAAGCCCAAGCCCTGGGTGAAGACCTCGCTCGCACCGGGTTCGCAGGTCGTGACCGACTATCTCGAAAAGGCTGGCCTCCAGTCGTATCTCGACCAGGTTGGCTTCAACCTTGTCGGCTATGGCTGCACCACCTGCATCGGCAACTCGGGCCCGCTCGCCGAACCGATCTCGAAGGCGATCAACGGCAACGACATCGTCGCCGCCTCGGTGCTTTCGGGCAACCGCAACTTCGAAGGCCGCGTGTCGGCCGACGTGCGCGCCAACTTCCTCGCCTCGCCGCCGCTCGTCGTCGCCTATGCGCTGAAGGGCACCGTGACGGAAGACTTCGTCTCGACCCCGATCGGCACCGGCAGCGACGGCCAGGACGTGTTCCTGAAGGACATCTGGCCAAGCAACGAAGAAGTGCGTTCGGTCATGGACGGCGCGCTGACCCGCGAAATGTTCGTCACCCGCTATTCGACCGTCTTCACGGGCGACGCCCGCTGGCAGGCGATCAACGTCACGGGTTCGGACACCTATAGCTGGCGCGCAGGTTCGACCTATGTCGCCAACCCGCCCTATTTCGAGGGCATGAGCATGACCCCGGCTCCGGTGACCGACATCGTCGAAGCCAAGCCGCTCGCGATCTTCGGCGACTCGATCACCACCGACCACATTTCGCCGGCCGGTTCGATCAAGGCGACGAGCCCCGCGGGCAAGTGGCTGAGCGAGCACCAGGTCGCGCAGGCAGACTTCAACAGCTACGGCGCACGCCGCGGCCACCACGAAGTCATGATGCGCGGCACCTTCGCCAACATCCGCATCAAGAACCTGATGCTGGACGGCGTCGAAGGCGGCATGACGCGTTACAACGGCGAAGTGCTGCCGATCTATGACGCGGCCATGAAGCACAAGGCCGACGGTACCGCGCTCGTCGTCATCGGCGGCAAGGAATATGGCACCGGCTCGTCGCGCGACTGGGCAGCCAAGGGCACCAACCTGCTCGGCGTCCGCTCGGTTATCGTCGAAAGCTTCGAGCGTATCCACCGTTCGAACCTCGTCGGCATGGGTGTGCTCCCGCTCCAGTTCAAGGACGGCGAGACCAAGGACACGCTGGGCCTGACGGGCGACGAAAGCTTCACGATCCTGAACGTCGCCGGCCTCAAGCCGCGTCAGGACGTGGACGTGCTCGTCAAGCGCGCCGACGGCTCGACCTTCACCTTCACCGCGCTTTGCCGCATCGATACCGTCAACGAACTGGATTATTTCCTGAACGGCGGCATCCTGCAGTACGTGCTGCGCAAGCTCGCAGCCTGAGCCTGAGGATCAGAACCTTCCCCGCCCCGTGCGGGGGAGGCACTGGCCAGTAAAAAAAAGGGGCCGGGAGACATGTTCTCCCGGCCCCTTTTTTACTGGAAATGAACATTTATAATTTAGCTCGAAAGGCAGATAACAATTTCTAACCGAACTTATTAAGCATCATTGGCCTAGACTAAAATTTCTGGAACCTGTTTATGAAAAAAGCGATCAGCCTAGAACAAGTTGCAGAAATTTCCACATTACTCCTCCTGATAGGAGAGCTTGGCCCTCGGGGGTCTTCGTTCAAAACGATCCAAAGGCATTACTCTTCTGCAACTTGGTTCGATGATATCTGTGCAAAAAAGATCAAAATCCGTGATATTCGTATTGATCGATTTATAGAAAATATTTTTAGTCGTAAAAATTATCACAAAAGTGCAAGCTCACTTAAATTAATTGATTACGAATCTGATCTGTTGATACCCGGAGAACGCGCAGAGCAATTTATGCGCAATTTAAACGAATTACTCATTAAATCTGAATTAGGTGACCCCAATAAACCCCAAGAAGTCAACATAAAGAACTGGGTTCGCCACTTCAAATTTAAATAATTACAGTATAAAAATATACACTCATCCGCTCATTCCACGGATACAATTTTATTCGATTTACCGTCAGCGCGGCGGGTTGGTTCTTTCGCGGATATCCTTGAATTCGGAGCCCGGTTTCCACTGCGGCCAGCGGTCTGAATTGGCGAGCTCGGTCGCCATCGATCGCACCAGTTCCATGTCCATCACCGCGCCGTCGAGATTCCAGTCGGGGCTCCACGCGTCGCAGGCCTGATGATAGCAATTGCCGGTATAGTCGCTGACCCATTTCTCACCCGCGGCGCGCCCGCCGACGACCAGATCGGCGCCGCCCGCAAGCCCCATCATCAGGAGCACGGGCACGCCGCGTTTGGCGAGCGGGAAGTGATCGGCGCGGTAGAAGAGCCCGCGTTCGGGCGCGGCATCGGGGGTGATGGTGCGCCCCTGTTTCGCGGCAAAGCGCGCAAGATCATCCTCGAGCGTGTTCTGCCCCTTGCCGATCAGGATCACGTCCCGCGCGGCGCCCGCGGTCTGGAGCACATCGACCGTGAGATTGGCGACGGTCTTTTCCATCGGATAAACCGGGTTCGCGGCATAGGTTTCGGACCCGAGCAGCCCGCGTTCCTCGGCGGACCAGAAACCGAAGACGATCGTACGATCGGGCCGGGGCGCCGCCTTGAACAGCCGGCCCATTTCCAGCAGCGCGGCCACGCCGATTCCGTCGTCATTCGCGCCGGCGCGGTATTTGCGCCCCTCGGCATCGGGCTTGCCCTCGCCGTAAGCATCCCAGTGCGCGCCGAGCATCACCACCTCGTCCGGGCGCTTTGCCCCGGTGATCTTGGCGAGCACGTTGCGGCTTTGAACCACTTCGCGCGTGACCGGGATTGCGGCGGAGAAGCGCGCGCCCTTGAGCGGCACCGGACGGAAATCGCTGCTACGCGCCCGGGCACGCAGCACCGCGAGATCGAGCCCGGCCGCTGTGAACAGCGCGGTGGCAGCGTCGCCGTGGAGCCAGCCCTGCAGCGCTACGCTCGTGATCCGATCCGCCGGACGAACCATGTCGTAATTCTCGCCGCCGGGGCTCTGGACGACGTTCCAGCCATAGCCCGCGCCCGGCGTGTCGTGGACGATGAGCGCGCCGATCGCGCCGTGGCGCGCGGCTTCCTCGAACTTGTAGATCCAGCGGCCATAATAGGTCATCGTCCGGCCGCCGAAACGATCCTGCACCGGTTCGCCGGTCTGCGCCTCGAAATCGGGGTCGTTGACGAGGAAGACCGCGACCTTGCCCTTCAGATCGACGCCCTTGTAATCGTCCCAGCCGCGTTCGGGCGCGGTGACGCCGTAGCCGACGAACACCATTTCGGCATTGTCGATCACCGCCTTGTCGCGGGGTTGGAGCGTGCTCAGGTAAATATCCTGCCCCAGCGCCATCGGCGTGAACTGCGCGCCGAAGGAGACGCCCAGCCGTTCGGGCGCGCCGAGCTGGGTGTGGAGCAGCGGCACCGGCTGGGTCCACTGGCCATCGGGGCCGCCGGGTTCGAGCCCGAGCTTGCCGAGCGCGTCGGTGAGCCAGGCGATGGTGCGCTCCTCCCCCCGCGTGCCAGGGGCCCGGCCCTCGAAACTGTCATCGGTGATCGCGCGCACGATCGATTCGATCTGGCCCGCATCGATGCCAGTGGCGGACGGGGCGGCGGGGGCGGCAAGCGCCGGGGTGGAAGCGGCGAGGAGCAGCGCGGCCCCCGACAGCAGAAGCGAACGCATGGACACGGGACCGGGCTCCTCGATCGGAAAAGGGGTTACTGCGCGTCGGCCGGGGCGGCGAGCGCGGCGGCGAGCCAGCCGGGAAGCGGCAGATTTTTCAGATCCTCCACCCAGCGATGCTCGACCGCAAGGCCAAGCGCGGGATAGGCGATGCGCTGGCGCGATTCGTCGGCAAGCGCGAGCGGGACGACGACGAGCCGGCGGTTGACCTTTTGCCGCCAGTTCATCCGCGCGGTGTTTTCCTGGCCGATATAGCAGCCCTTGGCAAAGCTGACGCCGTTGAGCTCGGCCGCGTTGCATTCGAGCCAGAGCGTCTTGTCCTGCCCCAGTTCGGCGACGCCCTCGGTCACGCCCTGCGCCAGCCGGTGCGCGTGCCAGCCACTGGCGGGTTCCCCCGGTGCCGCGATCCAGCGATGGCCAAGCGCGGGCAGACGCGGATCGCGTGCCCCCGCGCCCTCAAGCGCCCAATGGACCGCGAGCGTATCGTCGCGCGCAATGACGATCTTGCGGCGCAGGCGGTAGAGGGTGAGTCGCCGGGCCAGCGCATCGGCCTGTTCGGCCTCGCAATCGACAAGCACATCGTCGCCATCCGCCCAGAGGATGAAATCGAACAGCGCCTTGCCCTGCGGGCTCAGGAGCGCGGTCCAGACCGGGGCCTCGGGCGCGAGCGCCTCGACATCGTTGGTGACGAGCCCTTGGAGGAAATTGCGTACATCCTCTCCCGACAGGCGGAGGAGAGCGCGATCGATCAGGGTGGTGCCGTTCATGGCGAACAGGTAAGGCGTCCGCTATATATTTGAAACCCGCAAAACCGGTGGATCTGCAAACATGGCCCAGACATTCGATCTTCTTCTCAAGAACGGCACCGTCCACACCCCCGGCGGCCCGGTTCAGGCGCCGGTGGGCGTGCGCGGCGGCAAGATCGTCGCGATCGGCGAAAATGGCGACGCGGCCGAGGTGATCGACTGCACCGGGCTCGATATCCTGCCCGGCGTGATCGACACGCAGGTCCATTTCCGCGAGCCGGGGCTGGAGCAGAAGGAAGACCTCGAATCGGGGAGCCGCGCAGCGGTGCTGGGCGGCGTGACCGCGGTGTTCGAAATGCCCAACACCAAGCCCAACACCGACAGCGCCGATGCCGTGGCCGACAAGCTGAAGCGCGCGCATCACCGCATGTGGTGCGACCATGCCTTTTACGTCGGCGCCACCGCCGCCAACGCCCCCGCGCTGGCCGAGCTGGAACGCCTGCCCGGCACGGCGGGGGTGAAGATCTTCATGGGCGCCTCGACCGGCGACCTGCTCGTATCCGAAGACAGCGAGCTCGCGCGCGTGCTCGCCTCGGGCCATCGCCGCGTCGCGATCCATGCCGAGGACGAGGAACGGATGAACGCGCGCAAGGGCGAACGCATCGCGGGCGATGCCGCGTCGCACCCCGTCTGGCGCGACGATGAAAGCGCGATGCTCGCCACGCGCCGCATCCTGAAGCTGGCGCGCGCGGCCAAGCGGCGCATCCATATCCTGCACGTGACGACCCCGGCCGAGCTGGAGCTGATCGCGCAGCACAAGGACGTCGCGACCTGCGAGGTGACGCCCCAGCATCTGACGCTCGCCGCCGAGGACGCTTATCCGCGCCTTGGCTCCTATGCGCAGATGAACCCGCCCATCCGCTCCGCCGCGCACCGCGACGGGCTGTGGCACTGGCTCAACCAGGGCGTTCCCGATGTGCTGGGATCGGACCATGCACCGCACACGATCGAGGAAAAGGCCAAGGCCTATCCCGACAGCCCAAGCGGCATGCCCGGCGTGCAGACGCTGTTGCCGCTGATGCTCAACCATGTGGCCGAGGGGCGCACCACGCTCCAGCGCGTGATCGAGCTGACGAGCGCGGGGCCGCAGCGCGTGTTCGGGCTTTCGGGCAAGGGCCGGATCGCCGCAGGCTATGACGCCGATTTCACCATCGTCGACCTCAAGGCGCAGTGGGACGTGACCGAGGAATGGCTGGCGTCGCGCTGCGGCTGGTCGCCCTTCACCGGCATGAAGCTGACCGGCAAGCCCGTCGGCACGATCGTGCGCGGCAACCGCGTGATGTGGGAAGCCCAACTGGCCAACCAGGCCGTGGGTGAACCCGTCCGCTTCGAATCGACCAGCTTCGGTTGACGCATAAGAAAAAGGGCGCCGGAAACGGCGCCCTTTTCATTTCGGCCAAAGCCAAGCCCGATCAGAAGGGCAGCCAGCGGCCCTTTTCGCTAAACTTCATATAACCGATATTGGCGCCCAGCCGCACGCCCACGCCCATGCGGACGGGGATCAGCACGACATCGCCACGACGCAGATAGCTCGCGGTGAACCCGCCGACGAAATAGGCGGTGCCTTCGCCCTGCGGGAAGCGCTTGTAGAGATCCTGGCTGTCATAAAGGTTATAGACGAGCACGAAGCTTTTCGAGGCATTGCCGCCCGCATCGAACCCGATCGACGGCCCCGTCCAGTAGACCGGGCGATTGCCCTCCACCTTGTGATGCAGCGTGCCCGAACCGTAACGCAGGCCGACGACGAACGCACCCGAGGCTTCCTCGCCGGTGATATAGGCATTGGGTTCGCCCTGCTCCTTCAGGATATTTTCGAGCAGCCCGGCCAGCCCTTCGGCGCCCTTGCCGAACACGCCCTCGGCCGCGCCGATGAGGTCGCCGCGCTCATAGGTGGTGGTCGCCTGCGCCGCGGCCTTGCCGCGCGTGGGATCGGCCGGGGCCTGCATGGGCGCAGGTTGGGGCGCGGTTCCCGAGGGGGCGGCGGGTGCGGGATCGCTGTTCACCGGCAGGCCGTAATTTTCGGCATAGGGGTCGTTCGCGCTCTCCTGCGGCGCGGCGGTGTTGCCCTGCGTGGGCAGCGGCGCGAGATCCGCGTCGATCGCCTCGTTGGGATCGACCGAGCGAATCTGGGCCTGAACCGGCGCGGCGCCCATCGAAAGCGCGGCGGCCATCATCAAGCCGCGATAAAACTGGGTCTTAAACATCATTCACCCCCGGGTAGAGACCGGCCACGATAGCCCTTCCTTGGCTGAGCCCGCAATGAACGGCGCGGCGACCTGAGTCGATATCACGCCCACCCGTGTCAGCCATTTGAAAAAAATCGCGCAAAAGCGCCAACGGCATGTTGATCCCTCCCAACATGCTCGTTATAGCCCGCTTCGCCTCTCGGTTCCTGGAGACGTGGGTGAGTGGCTGAAACCAACGGTTTGCTAAACCGTCGTACTGGTAAATCCGGTACCGAGGGTTCGAATCCCTCCGTCTCCGCCACCGACCTTGCTCGGAGGGGCCTAAAAATCCCTGAAAATCTTGCTTCTTGGCCGATTTTTTACCGGCCTTAGCCTCACGCGGGTTTTTCTGGCCCCGCCCCAAAAAATCTCATCGCTATTGAGTTGCCCCGGGCAGCAATGGGCGCGCCACGCTTAATGCCATGCGGGTGTCATTGATCGGCTCTTGCCGACCGGACCGCCCCCGCCTCTCTGCCCAAAAAGCCGTATAGGAAGATGGATATCGCCAATCGCGCCGCGTCTTCGCGTTCCGCATCGGTCGGCGGTGGATTAAGCACAAGGTAGCGATTTCCACCGCTCGCCAATGTGACGAATTGATCTGCGGCCCATTCGGGATCATCCAGGCTCAATATATTGCGCGCTGAGCACCACGCCAGATATTGCGCCACAGGCTGCACGAAACGGGCGCGCGTACGGCGATAAATAGCGCTCGCGACTTCGGGCATCGCCTTCGCTTCGGCGCTCACCGTTCGGTAAAGCTGTATCGCCTCCCGACTTTGCAATATCGCCGATGCCGCATTGCCGGCGATAAACAGGTTGTCGACAACGGATCGATCGGTGGAAAGATGCACCTGCGAACGGGCGACAATGTTATCCGCGGCCTTTTGCATGACCGCCGTGAACAGCCCCTTTTTGCTGCCGAAATGACGGTATAGCGTCCCCCGCCCGACGCGGGCGACGGTACCGATTTCATCCAGACTGGCGCCCCGATACCCATGTTCAAAAAAATGGCTGCGCGCGACGGCCATTAATTGCGCGATATGCTCTTCCTGCGGCAGCACCGGATCAGCGGGCGGAAGACCGAATGTCAGCGCCGGTGCGTGTTTCCCGGATTCATCGTCGAGATCCGAGCCATAGCCGTGAATAAAAAGCCGGGCGACGCGCCGCGCCGCCAGATCGATATCCGCCGGGGGCGTTCCCGCCATGATATGCAGCGGGCCGGCCACCGCCAAAGCACCGAATTGCGCAAGCACGGTAAGGGGAACGGACGTTTCCACCCCGTTTTCACGCGCCAGTTTGTCCAGAAAGGCATGCAACGGCGCCACGCTTTTCAGGGCGTCGAAAAACACCGCCTGCGACAGTTCCGGAAACCGATCGGCGGTTCCGACGACAAGCCAGTTGGGAGTGGGATGTTCGATATCGGCCGCGCGATCGTAAATGGCCCGCGCGCACCGGGCCAATATTGCCTCTGGCGAAGTACATCCGTGAAAAATGTCGGCAAAATCATGAGCGAACTGTTCAGCGGCATTTTGCATCGCCGCCCGAAACAGCGCCTGTTTATCAGCAAAATGCCGATAGATGGTTTCCTTGCTGACGCCGGACGCGCGCGAGATCCCATCAACGCTCACATGCTGATAACCGTGCAGCATAAAGGCATGCCGAGCCGCAACAAGCAGGTGATTCAGCCTTTTGGAACCCTTGGATTGGTCGTCCGCGTCACGCGTCATGGGCGTTGAAAAGCCCTGACTATATCATTGCAAGGATAAGCATTTCCGCAATGTGGAGCCTCCCGCCGAAAATGACAAGACAGGGCTTGTCAAATTCCGAACGGTTGCGTACCGTTTGGCCAAATCCGATGCAATCGGAGACAGAGAGGATTACTGAAAATGGCGGAATATGATCTGGTCATCCGCGGTGGCCATGTGGTGGACGGCAAGGGTGAATCGCCATTTGCTGCCGACATCGCCGTAAAAAATGGCCGCATTGCCAGGATCGGAGCCATTGAAGGTACGGGCGCAGAAGAAATCGACGCGACCGGCCTGCTCGTCACCCCCGGCTTTGTGGATGCACACACCCATTATGACGGCCAGGCCATTTGGTCGGATCGGCTCAACCCATCTTCCGCACATGGCGTAACGACTGCGGTTCTTGGCAATTGCGGCGTTGGCTTTGCGCCGTGCCGCGCGGAAGATCGCGATACGCTGATCAACGTCATGGAAGGTGTGGAAGACATTCCCGGCGTGGTCATGGCCGATGGCTTGAGCTGGGACTGGGAAACCTTCCCGCAATATCTTGACGCGCTGGATCGCCGCACGCTTGATATCGACGTTGCCGCCTACCTTCCCCACTCCCCCTTGCGCGTCTATGCGATGGGCGAACGCGGCGCCGCACGCGATCCGGCTTCGGAAGATGATCTCAGCAAAATGCGCGCCTTGGCGCGCGAAGCGGTTGAAGCGGGCGCATTGGGTTTCGCCACCTCGCGCCAATTCATTCACCGCACCCGTGATGGCGCACAAATTCCCAGCTTCGATGCATCGGAAGCAGAGCTGGAAGCGATCGCCGCCGGCCTGCGCGATGCCGATAAGGGCATTATGCAGCTTGTGCTGGACGTGCCCCATCTTGATTGGGAAACCGAAGTAAAGTCGCTCGTGCGCCTTGTCCAGGCATCGGGACGCCCGGCAACCTTTACGCTCGGTACCGCGAATGAGGGCACGCCCGATTGGAATCTGGCGCTGAAGCATGTCGAGAAGGCGAATGCCGAAGGCGCGCAGATTACCGCCCAAGTTTTTCCCCGTCCGATCGGATTGATCATCGGCCATAATCTGTCGGTGAACCCGTTCGGGCTTTGCCCAAGCTATGCCGCTATCGAAAAGCTTCCCCTGGAAGAAAAGATCGCCGAGTTGCGCAAGCCGGAAACCCGCGCCACGCTGCTTGCGGAAGATCCGACAGACGGCCATCCCCTGGCAGTCATTGGGCGGTCATGGGACTGGATGTTCAAGCTCGGAAGCCCGCCCAATTATGCTCCCTCGCCCGACCAAAGCGTTGCGGCGCAGGCGGCGCGCGCAGGCGTCACCCCCACCGAGCTGGTTTATGACTGGCTGCTCGAAGATGACGGCAATGCCATGCTCTATGTTGCGATCGGCAACTATTATGATGGCAAACTCGACATGGTCGCAGACCTGCTGAACCACCCTGACACGATCGTCGGGCTGGGCGATGGCGGCGCGCATTACGGCGTCATCTGCGATGCCAGCTACCCCACATTTCTGCTGACCTACTGGACCCGCGATCATCAGGGGCGCAAAATCACTATCCCACAGGCGATCAAGATGCTTGCAGCGGACCCTGCAAAGGCGCTGGGGCTGCAGGATCGCGGCGTCATCGCCGTTGGCTACAAGGCCGATTTCAACCTGCTTGATGAAGCCAGACTGGCGCTTCATGCGCCGTATGTCACCCATGACCTCCCCGCCGGCGGCCGCCGCTTGGATCAGAAGGCCGATGGTTATGTGGCGACGATCGTCAGCGGCACGGTGATCGCGCGCAATGGCCAGCCGACAGGAAAACTGCCTGGCCGCCTCGTGCGCGGCCAACAACCCGCACCCACTATTGCAGCATAATAAAGAACCAGAAACCGGAGAGGGTTTTATGAACGATATTCCGTATCTGCTCCGCGGCGTAACCCCGGTTACGACAGACAGCAGCGTTCTGCTCAGTTCGTCGAAATATCTTAATCACCCCCGCATGCGGGACTGGATTTCAACCATCACGCTCAAGCGCAATGGGACCGATCGTCCTGCCCAGGCCGAAATGTATGAAATCGTCGGCATTCTCGATGAAATTCAGGACATGGATTACATTGAGGAGCTGTTCCACAAGGAACGCCAGACGAACCCTGAACTTGATGCATGGTTCAGCGAAGGGTTTCAATCGACCTACGGCGCCGATGATTTCAAGGATTATGCAGAAGGCACGCTGGGCCATGTCTTCTACCAGGATGTCATCGCCAAAAACTTCGATCTGGTGATTTACGAACAGCCACAACCGAAAACGCAATATGATTATTTCCGTTTTCGCAACGGGCAGACCCATGATCTTGAGCACATCATGACGGGTGGCGATTTCAACTATATGGGCGAACTCGTGCCGGCATGGGCGCGTATCACAACCCATTTCAAACATTTCGGCGCGGAACTTGCGGGGGAAATCTCTGTCCTCTCCATGTTTGTGAACCTGCGCTACACGGTTCGCACCATGCTGCATTACCCCCATGTCTGGCCGGTCTGCCAGAATGCGGTGGAACGCGGCATGCGCGTCGGGCGGGAATCGGGCCCCTTCTTCATGGCGCGCTATGAAGACGCATTTGCCCTGCCGCTTGAAGAAGCCCGTGCCAAGCTGGGGTTTGTGGGCGCCGAATATGTCGACACCACCGGCCCATCCCTGTCCTGGGCCGAACGCAGCTAATTCGAACCCTCACCATTTTCCTGCCGCGTAAGCGCCAGATTGCGGATTGACCGGCAAAACATCGCCGGCATCCGCAAGGGAGCCCATATGGAACAACATGAAAAACCGTCGCTTGACGGAAGGGTGGCGCTTGTCACCGGCAGCAGCCGCGGAATCGGACGGGCCATCGCCCAGCGTCTGGCCGCCGCCGGCGCAACCGTTATCGTGACCGCCCGATCGGTCCAGGCGCCCCGTGCGGGCCAACGCTTCGGTCAGGCGCAAATCATCGCGGGAACACTCGCCGAAACCGTCGAACTAATTGAAAACGCTGGCGGCCGCGCAATCGCACTCGCCGCAGATCTCGAAAAACCGGAAGACCGCGACAGCCTGATCACACGCGCAATCGCTGCGGCAGGACGGCTCGACATCTTGGTCAACAATGCCGGCTTTGCCGATTATGCGCGGGTTGAGGACATGCCGGACGCTACGTTCGACAGAACGGTCGATCATTATCTGCGCGCGCCCTTCGCGCTGATCAAACAAGTCGTTCCGCACATGAAGGAGCGGGGCGATGGCTGGATCGTCAATATCGGTTCGGTCACCGCTCTGCAGGTGGGGCGCCCCTACGCCGATTATACGAAATCGGGCGGCGATGTCGTTTATGCGTCGATCAAGGCGGCCCTGCACCGCTTCACTCAGGGTATTGCCGCAGAACTGATCGATCATGGGATCGCGGCCAATGTGGTGGGGCCTTCGACGGCGATCCGCACCGCGGGCGCCAACGCCCTGATCCCCGAGGACTACCCGACCGAAGATGTCGAATATCTGGCGGAAACCGTTCTTGCCATGTGCCATCGCCCGGCAAGCGAACGCACCGGGCTTATCGCTTTCAGCATGCATTACCCCTGGGCCACCCGGTTACAGGTCATGAGCCTCGACGGAAAAACGCCGCTGCCGCGGCGGGAACCGCCTCCATGGTCGCACCCCGCAATTCACGCGACAGGCGAATAACGCCGCGATCGAGGCACAGGAGAGGACCTTTATGAAGGCGATGGTAATCGAGGCTTTTGGCAAAGCCGGCACGTTGCATTGGAGCGAATTGCCCATTTCCCCCGCACGCCCGGGTGAACCCATCTTTGCCACAGTTTCTGCGCGTTTGAGCAGGACGTGATATGACGGGAGTACCGATCACGCCCGGCACCGGCCAAACCGTGCCAGACCAAACCCACCTTCGGCCAAGCCTCGCCACCAGCACGATCGTCGTTTCGGGCAGCATCCTTTCGACGCTCATTCCGCTGGCGATCATTCCGGCGATGCCCGCAATGTCGCGCACCATTGCAGCGGGGTCCAATGGCGAATTGTTCGCGCAACTCGTCACCACATTGCCCGCCGCCGTCATGGCGCTATCTTCGCCGCTGACCGGCTGGGCCGTCCGCACATTCGGCTTCCGGCGCTATTTGCTCGCATGCCTGCTGCTCTATGTCTGCGCAGGCATGGCCGGGCTATATGCATCCAATCTGCCAGAACTTGTTATTTCCCGGCTGTTCCTTGGCCTTGCGGGAGGCGGCGTTGCGGCCTTGCCCTTTGCACTGGCCGGAAATTTCCCGCCGGACATTCGCGATCGGCTTTGCCGGCTCTGCGGGGGGGATTGCCGGTATATTAGCGCTTAATGCCGGCGGCGTGCTGGTTGATGTCTGGGGGTGGCGCGGGCCCTTTATTCTCTACGCGCTGGGCGCGGCCATTTTTGCCGTGGCCTGGTGCGATCGCAGCGCTCCCATCGCGGCGGATCAGCCCGATCAAAAGCAATCCGGCTCCATCCGATCGATCCTGCATCTCTATCTGCTGCTGTTTCTGCTCTCGATCGGGTTTTACGTGCCAAGCCTGTTTGGCCCGTTCATTCTGGGCGAGGCCGGTATCGCCAGCGCTGCGGATCAGGGATTTCTGCTGTCGGTCTTTGCCATCAGCAGCATCCTATCCGCCAGCATGTTCGGCTTTCTGACCCGGATTGCCGCAACGATGACGGCCGCGGCGCTGGCCGCGATCTTATTGGCGGCGGGGATGGCCACCATGGTGCTGACCACCGAAAAACATATCATCGGACTGGGCCTTTCGCTTGCGGGGATGGGCGCGGGTCTGGCGGCACCGGCTGTCATCTCTGAAATCCTCGCCCGCGTGACGGCCGAGGCCCGCGCAAAGGCCATGGGGCTAAAGGTTACCGCCATTTTCCTGGCACAATTCGCCACGCCCTTTGTCCTGCACCCGATCCGATCGCATTTCGGTTTGCCGGCCGCCATTTTCGCGATGAGCGGGTTGCTTGTGGCCACGGCATTCTGGGCCGTTCTGCTTCGCCGACGTCAAAACCCAGCCAACTGACCCATCTCACAGTTCCTTTCCGCAACGCGCCCACGCGCGATGCCTTTGTCGTGTCCGTCCCATCCATAAATACAGTCTCAGGGAGAGCATAAATGGTTACGCTAAAAAGGTTTTTTTTACGTCCATCGGCCTTGCGCCAGGGGTTGATGCTCGGTGCATCCGTAATGGCGTTCACCGCCAGCGCCGCCACCGCGCAGGACATGGCCGATGCTAATGGCGGGCTTGCCGATATCGTCGTGACGGCGCAAAAACGCGCGCAGAGCCTTCAGGACGTGCCGATTGCCATCACCGCCGTTTCGGAAGCGTTTCTGGATAGCCGCGACATCAGTTCGATCAACCAGATGGAAAGCATCGCGCCGAACCTGCGCATCACCCGGTCTCCCGGCAACGGCACCACATCCAGCATCGCGATCCGCGGCAGTTCGACCACCAACGCCGTTCTGACCAACGATCCCACGGTCGGCATCTATCTCGACGGCATCTATATCGGCAAATCGCAGGGTTCCGTGTTCGACGTTGCCGATCTGGAACGCATTGAAGTGCTGCGCGGCCCGCAAGGAACGCTTTATGGCCGCAACACGCTTTCCGGCGCGCTCAGCCTCGTTACGCGCAAGCCGTCCGGCGAACTCGGGGGCAAGATCGAGGCCTCTTACGGCAATTATGATTATAAGCGTCTGCGCGCCAGCATCGACCTGCCCGCACTCGGCATCTTTTCCGCCAAGCTTTCCGGGCAGATGCAAAAGCGCGACGGCTTTTACACAGCGGTTCCCAATCCCATTCCGGGCGTCACCAATGCCGGCGTTTCAGAAGATCGCTCCTTCGACAATCTGAATACCAAGGGCGGTATGATTCAGGTTCGGGCGGAACCGAATAACGACCTGACGTTCGATTACAGCTTCGACATCAGCGTATCCGATCAGAACATGACCTACACCCAGCCCTATGCCGTGAATCCCAACGGAATTTTCGCGCCCGGCGGCGTATTTGGCGGCCTGAACAGCTTTCCTGCGCATCTATATGTCAACAAGACCCGCCATCGGCAGGTGCATATCGACGCGCCGACCCGCGATTATGCCAAAATTTGGGGCCACGGCCTGACGGTCAGCTATGATCTGGGCGAAGCAACGCTCAAATCGATCACCGGTTATCGCAAGCTCCATTTTCAGGGCAATCAGGATACCGACGGCACCCCGCTCCCGATCTTCACCGCAGAACGGGAAAGCTGGTACAGCGCGTTCAGCGAGGAACTTCAACTCACGGGCAGCACCGGCCCCGTCAACTACACCCTTGGTCTTTACTATTTCAAGGACAAGGGGCGTAGCGAGGACACCCAACTTGCATTGGGCGGCCTCAGCCGCGTCGCCGCGCGCTACGGCTTTACCGGCGAAAGCTATGCCGCGTTCGGGCAGCTTGATTACGACGTCACCGACCGCCTGACCCTGACCGGCGGCCTTCGCTACACCCATGAAACCAAAACGATTGAACGATCGGCAACCAATCTGGTGAGCGGGGCGACGTTGATCGACGCACCAAAGGGGTTGGTGCCCGAAGCCAAGTTCAATGCGGTGTCGCCCACCGCGATTGCCAGCTACAAGGCCGGTGACGAAACCAATATTTATGCCAAATTTGCCAAGGGCTTCAAATCCGGCGGTTTCAACGGCGAAACCAATTCCATCGTCGAATTGCTCGAGCCCTATCGCCCCGAAAAGGTCGATGCCTTCGAAGTCGGCCTGAAAACCCGGCTTCTGGACAACCGCCTGCAGTTGAACGTCGCAGGGTTCTGGAACGAAGTGAAGGACATGCAGCTTGCGGTGCTGCGCGTCGTGGGCAACAGCGCCATTGGACAAGTTCGCAATGCCGGCAAGGCGCGCATCCGCGGCTTTGAAATCGAAGCGACAGCCCAGCCCTCTGACGATATCCTGATCCAGGCATCGCTGTCCTATACCGATCCGAAATATAAAGAGTTCATCGACAATGGCGTGAACCAGGCGGATAATCGGTCTTTCAACCGTGTTCCCAATTATACGGCATTTTCCAGCGTCGACTGGACGGCAGCGCGGGGCGATTGGGGTAAGCTCAACCTGATTGCCGATGTCAACTTCGTGTCCGATTATCACACCGCGGCTTTCGCCTTGCGCGGCGCCACCTATCAACGGGCGCAGGATACCAAGGTAGACGGCCACGCAATCGTCAATGCCCGCATCATCGTCAGCGAAATTCCCATGGGCGCATCGGAGGCGGAGATTTCCTTGTGGTCGCGCAACCTGTTCAACAGCAAGGCGGTCGATAATTTCATCGATTTTGGCGCCGGTCTGGGGGGCCTTATCACCGCCAGCTATGTGCCGCCGCGCACCTATGGCGTCACGCTCGGCTTCAAATTCTGATCCGAAAGGGCGGAGGCGGGGTTACCCGCCCCGCCCACACCGAAAGCAGGAAAAAATGCGTATCATTGTAACCGGCTCCGCAGGCATATTGGGCACCGCTGTCGTGCAGACCCTCTTGGCGCGCAGCCACGCCGTTGTGGGCATCGACCGGAAAAAAAACACCGAGCTGCCCGACACCGCACACCAGATCATTGCCGATAATCTGGCGGATCGCCAAGGCGCGGCGACAGCCATTGCCGAGGCGGAACGGCTTGTCGGCGGCATTGACGGGTTGGTGCATCTGGTGGGCGGGTTTGATTGGGTTCCGGTGGAGCAATCGACGCTCGAAACGTGGCGCACGCTCTATTCGGTGAATGTCGAAACCGCGCTCAGCACCATTCTGGCCGCCCTTCCCGCCATGTCCGAAGGCGGCGCGATTCTTTGCGTGGGGGCCGCCGCGGCCAACCAGGCACAGGCCGGCATGGCGCCCTATACCGCCGCCAAATCCGGGGTGGCCCGGATGGTGGAGGCGCTGTCGGCGGAAGTGAAAACACGCAAGATCCGCATCAACGCCGTTCTGCCGTCGATTATCGACACGCCGCGCAACCGCGCCGACATGCCCGATGCCAATCCGGATGAGTGGACCAAGCCTGTGGCGATTGCCGATGTTGTGGATTTTCTGCTCAGCGACAATGCCCGCGCCATAAACGGGGCGCTTATTCCGGTCACCAACAATGCATGACGGCCCGGTCAAAGCGTTTTCCGAAAAGGAAATCGCGCAATTCGCGGCAACATTGCCCCTTTGGGCTTATGATCCCAATCGCCGTGCGCTTTATCGCAAGATCGAATTTGACAGTTTTTCCGAGGCGATCGGGGCAATGATGCGGATCGCGATCGCAGCGGAACGGACCTGCCATCATCCCGAATGGTTCAATGTTTATAACCAGCTTGAAATCTGGCTGACCACGCATGATGCAGGTGGCGTTTCGGAACGCGACATCGCACTTGCCGCAAGGATCGATCACATTGCCGGCATGTGATTTTCGGCGCCGTTCCCAAATAGCATAATACCGGCCCTTCGATTCCGATTTGTTGCCGCCGTTTTCCCGCGGGTATCGACGATCAGATCGGTATCGTCGGGCTTCGCGCCAACGCAAATTGCCGCACCAGTTCATGCGGGGCGCTCGGGAACCGACGCGGGCAGGATCGGGCTGCGCGGCAAGCCGCATAGGTGGTCAGCGACAACGGCGCCGAACCACCCTCCGCTTCGTGCGACGCCCGGCGGCACGATACAGCCATGTCGGGTGGCACAGCCTTTCCAAAAATTTCGGTATTTTTCGTGGGGCCATAGCGTGTCGCGACACGGCGCCCGCCTTTGCTCTACATCCTTCTTCCCGCAGGCTTGATGCCGTGTGCGGCGCGCTTTCCTGCATCACTCCAAATCAAAACGGATGAACATCCCCACTTTGACTGAACGAACGGATTGTTGCTGTAATGTCTGGAGCAAGTTGCGAGGCATTTCGCGCCGCAACGGGCCATTTGTATCAAGGATAAGCGTCTTAACCCCCCAGTGCCGAGCCAAAGACAAGCGCGCTTCCCGGGTCAAATCCGGTCGAAAGAGCTGCTCTACCGCCGCTTGCCGGTGCGCCAGTCCCTCGATCATGGGCTCAGGCCAGGGAACCGAGATCACCCGCTGGCCCGTGGCCACGACTGGCCAGGCTGCCACATCCCAGACGGCCACCGGCTGTTGATCGGGAATATCCCGGGTGATTGCGAGCCCTTGCGTATAGGAATTACCCAGCACGCGCGATTCTCGAACCTCGCCACGCAGATAGATGAAAGTCACCATGCCGTGGCCCACGACACAAAAACACCCCAATGCGAACCAGCCCAATTGGTGTGCCTTGGGCATATGATGCCAATTTCGGGCGAGTATCAGTATCAAAGTACTAAGGCCGATATGGAGCATCAGCATCAGTGGTGGTGCAAAACGTGTGGCAATCAGAATCCCGTAGCTGCCCGCGTAGAAAATCAAGGCAAAGGCGGTAGCGCTGGCCGATATGGGCAAAGACCACCGCCAGCTCGTGCGATGCAAAAGCCCAATCACCCCAAAGATCGACGGCAAGACGATCATCACAATCTTATTCGGCGCGTAGAAATCTATACCACCGGTCCATGTGGGATTACCGGTCCGAATGATCGCATCAAACGGATTATGATATGGCCATAACGCAGACAGGGCGAGGCCAAGTTCCAATGCCAGAGCGACGACGACACGCGTCTTTAGCCGCGCCTCGGGCCAGAACAGAATGAACGCACCGGCCGTCACAAAGCCGATACCCGCACCTAGCTGATGCGTGGCAAACATGAACGCCGCCAACGGGGGAACAAGCAAAGCCCATATTGGGCGTGCCAATGCCCGGATCACCAGCGCCCAAAGCAGCAGGGAAAGACCAATCAGAAGTGCGGCGGGATAGGATACGCCCTCAACCAATGTCTCCACCGAGTGAAAGCCAGTATGGCTGATCGGGAGCGACCACCCCAAGGTCATTGCGAGCAACAATGCCACGGGCCCCCACCGCGAACCGTGATAGGCCAACCCAAAAGCGCGAATGCCCAATATCAAGGTGCCCGCACTGACAAAGCTGGCAGCTGCCAGAGCTTGCCACGCCGTCCAGCCCATTGCTCGCGCAAGCACCGCGATTCCGACCCAATAGGGATGGAAGTGGCGCGACCCATCCTGCCCAGGCACGAAAGGATTGGCCGGGTGGAAGGGGTTTTCAATCAGGGTTCGAAGGGCGGCCAGATGCTGCCATAAATCGCGCGAGGTCTGGTACAGGAAATGGCCATTGGCCGCATTGCTTGCCGCCAGGCCATAGACCAACAACGCGGCAATCCAATAACAGCGGTCCGGATGTGCCAGGATGACGTCGATCGCAGTGCGCGAACGGGCTGGCGCGCTCCGCGCAACCGTTGCCATCAATCGGCCGCCAGTCGAGCCACAAAGTGCAGGCGTCGATCAAAAAACCAGGAGAAGGGAGCCGGATACAGGCCTACCTTGTCCTGCATGCGCTGCACCTTGAGATCGAGCCGAGACCAGATTGCCTGCCACTCGCTATCGGACAGATAATTATAGGGCAGGACTACGCCATGTGATGCATTGCCCACCCAGTCCATGAAGCGCAGGGTCGCATCTGCAAACAGACCTTCCCGCAAATGATCCTTGATCACGATGCCCTGTCTGGCGACACGCTTTGCCTCGGCCATCAGTGCATCCGGCGCCAATGTGTGATGCAACACATCGACAAACAGCGCGACATCAAAATGATCATCGCCCCACGGAATGGTCCGACCATCAAAGGCCGTGACAGGAATGTCGGTTCCAGGCCGCACCAATACAT
Organism: Sphingomonas sp. C3-2; assembly: GCF_033025475.1. Classification (NCBI taxonomy): domain Bacteria; kingdom Pseudomonadati; phylum Pseudomonadota; class Alphaproteobacteria; order Sphingomonadales; family Sphingomonadaceae; genus Sphingomonas; species Sphingomonas sp. C3-2. Next base: position 2,045,418 of record NZ_CP130322.1, on the reverse strand, counting down.
CAATGCCTTCAATCGAAACATCCGGGCGGATATTCATGATCGCCTTTGCCAGCGTTCCGCTGCCACAGCCGATATCGAGGACACGCGCGCCCTGCGGAATATAATCTGCTATGGTTTTTGCCAGGACCGCCACTCGACGACCAAATACGGCCTTGGCATGCGCCTGTGTATGAAGCTTGTTCAGCAGGCTCATCGCCTATTCTCCGTAGCACGAGCGGGATGGGACAGCAGTTCCAGCAGGAACGACGTGAGCGCGAGTTGAAGCCCGACCCCAAGCAGCAGGGTAGACGGGATGGAAAGCCGCATCAGCATTTCGGGACGGGTCGCACTGAAACCGCCGGCGGCCCAACTTGCGAGCGCCGCGACCGCACCGGCGAAACCGATCAGCATCATCGTCCCGCCGACAATGCAAGCCCTGTCGATGCTGAGCCACGCGCTCACCTTGGTTAGCATCGGGCCCGCAAGCCAGTATCGTTCGCGTACCCCAAAATGGCTGGCCAGCATGCCAAAGCTGAGAAGTTGAGAGGCGATCAGCACAGATGCGGCAGCGAAAAGCAACGTATGAATGCTCAGCGTGATGCCACCCGCATGTACATCGCCCGGCAACAACATTGCCAGCACGGCAACGCCAAGCGCCATGAGAGCCAGTCCCGGATATATAAAGAGCCAGCGGGGAGAGAACAGAAGAAGGAATTTGAGATGGCGCCAGCCGTCACGCCAACTGCGCAAATGGGGAGGGCGCGACCGCCCATCCTTGACAAGCGTCGTGGGCACTTCTGCCATTGACAAGCCGACCAGCTGCGCCTTGACGATCATCTCGGACGCATATTCCATGCCATCCGACGACAATCCCAAGTCCAGTATCCCCTCCCGGCGAAAGGCACGCAAGCCGCAGTGAAAGTCACCGATCGGCGCCGAATATAAAACCCGGCCCGCCAAGGATAGAACCGGATTACCCAGATAACGGTGGAGGCGCGGCATCGCGCCTTTGCCTATGCCTCCCTGAAAACGGTTACCGATCACCAAATCGATCCCGGTTCGGAGCTTTTCGACAAAAGGCATCAACGCCATGAAGTCGTAGCTGCAGTCCGCATCGCCCATTGCAACATAGGTACCCCGCGCTGCGAAAATCCCACCGCGAAGTGCCGCGCCATAGCCGCGTTGCGCTATGGGAACCACGCGGGCCCCACCGGCAACGGCGATCTCCCTGGATCCATCGGTCGATCCGTTGTCAGCAACAATAACCTCCCCCGCCACTCCATAGGCTTTGAGGAAACGATGCGCGTGATCGACCACCTGCGCCAATGTTTCCGCTTCATTCAGGCAGGGGATAACGATGCTGAGTTCTATTTCGTGAGCAGCCTCCGGCACGAAACCTACCGGTGTTCTGACTATTTCCGCAGCATCTGTCGCGGCCATATGTTGCTCCTCACATTCTGCCGATTCGACAATGCCAGATTGTGGTTAATAATTTTCCAACCACGCTCCACCTGACTTGAGGCGTATCGACGAATTGACCGTTTAGGTAGAAGGATTTGCAGTCATTTCAAATTTGAATTGTACGATTCAACAGAGATTGTACCTTCTCTGACGAAAATCAGCGGAGAGGTGCTTGTGATGCGAAGCCCCATATCGGCACTGGTTGTCTTTACCCTGCTTTCAAGCTCGATCCTCGCCCCCGCCGGTGCCCAGACGCGGCCGGTGCCGAGCGATCCGCCTGTGACGACGCAGCCCGTGCCCAGTGTTCCGCCGCAGACACGCCCCACGCCGAGCGTGCCGCCACAGACGCGGCCCTGGCCGGGACGCCCCGAGACCAAGCCGACACCGCTGCCCGGGCGCCCGGGCGTCCGGCCGCCAGTCAATCCGGGTTATGGCGGCGGCTATGCACGGACGCTGCGCTGCGAATCGCTCAAGTATAAATATCGGCGCTGCAACGCGGATACCGACAACCGCGTCCGCCTGATCCGGCGGCTGGGCGGCACCTGCACGCTGGGGCGCAGCTGGGGCTATGACCGGCGATCGATCTGGGTGGACAATGGCTGCCGTGCCGAATTCGCCTATGGCCGCCGCGGCGGCGGCAGCGGCTATCCCGATTATGATTATGGCTATGACGACGATGACGGCCCCAGCGCCGGTGCGATCATCGCGGGCGTCGCGGTGGCCGGCGGGCTGATCGCGCTGCTCGCCAATGCAGGCAAGAAAAAGCAGGCCGAACCGGCGCAGAGCAGCACGCCGCAACCCCAGCCATCCACGCCCACCACGCCGACCGCGCCCGCACCGCCCCCGTCGTCGGCCCCGACCAGCTTCCCGCCCCGCCCACCGGCGGCGGTGACGGCGGATCTTTCGCCGCTGCCCTCGGCCGCGCGCCCGTCGATCCAGACCTGCCTCAACGAAACCTCGCGGCAGGTGGGCGCAACGGGGGGATCGCGCATCAGTTATGACCGGCTGGTCTCGCTGGAACAGGGCAATGGCGGCTGGCGCTTCGGCGCCGTGCTGACCGCGACCTATCCCGATGGGCCGCGCAGCATGTCGATCTATTGCCGCGCAACGCCCAGCCAGGTGATCCAGCTCGATTTTACCGGATCATGAGGGCCAGCACTGCGGGCCCCGCCTGTGGATAAGTCTGGAAGCCCCCTACGCAAGGCGCGGCGGCCGGGTTAGAAGCTGCGTTGAGCGATGGGGGTTTCGGGACAGCGGATGATGAACTGGATTCGGTCGCACACGGCGCAGCTTGGCCTGGCGGCACGGATTTGCGTGGCGGCGGTGCTCACCTACAGCCTGTGCCATATGCTGCGCATCGAACGCGCCGAATGGGCGGTGCTGACCTCGGTCATCGTCATGCAGGCGAGCGTGGGCGCCGCGCTGAAGGCGACGGTCGACCGTTTCGTCGGATCGCTGGGCGGCGCGATCTGGGGCGTGATCGTTTCGGTGGCGATGCCGCACGGCGATCCGGTCGCGCTGGGCGTGGCGCTAGCCGTCGCGCTCGCCCCGCTGGCGCTGCTCGTCGCGATGAAACCCGCCTACCGGATCGCGCCGGTTACCGCGATCATCCTGATGCTCACCCCTGCCTTGCCCGGCACCGGGGTGTTCGAAACGGGGATCCAGCGGATGCTCGAAATCGCGCTCGGCAGCGCGGTGGCGCTTGTCGTCTCGCTCGTCATCTTCCCGACGCGCGCGCATGAGGCACTGACCAATGCCGCCGGGCGCGCATTGGGGCTGCTCGCCAATCTGGCCGACATGCTGGGGCGCGGGCTGGCCGGCACGGGCGACACGGCGGCGTTTTTCCGCCAGCACGACCAGATCCGCAAGGCGATCGCGCTGGCCGAGACGATCGCCGACGAGGCCGCCCGCGAAAAGCGCATCAACCTCACCTCCGCGCCCGATCCGCTGCCGATCTGCCGCACGCTCCGCCGTATCCGCCACGACATGACGATGATCGGACGTGCCACCCCCGACCCGCTGCCCGGTGACGCCGCCGCGCTGACGCCGGTAACACTTGCGGCGATTCAGGCGATCAGCATCTTCCTGCGCGAAACCGCCGATGCGCTGGCGAGCCATGAACCGCCGCGCTCGATGGCCGCGGTCAGCGACGCGATCTCGGCCTATGTCGCCGCCGCATCGGCGCTGCGCCGCGACCAGACGGCATCGGGCCTGTCGGACGACATGATCGCGCGGATCTATGGGATCGGGTTCGCGTTCGAGCAATTGCAACGCGACCTGGGCGACCTTGTCGACCGGACGCAGGAATTCGCGGTGCGGCGACGGCGCTGACGCCGCCGGCCTGAACACGGCGCCCCTTGACGGCGGCGCGCAAAGAGCGGAACCCGGTGGCATGACTGACAGCATTACGCAGAAACTCGCAGAACTCGGGCTGTCGCTGCCCGAGGCAGCTGCCCCCGTCGCCGCCTATGTCCCCGCCGTCGAAGCGGGCGGGCTGCTCCACGTCTCCGGCCAGCTGCCGTTCAAGGACGGCGCGCTGATGAAGGGCCGCCTCGGCGAAGACCGGGACACCGATTATGGCTATGAAGCCGCACGCGCCTGCGCGCTGATGCTCGTGGCGCAGATCGAAAAGGCGCTCGGCTCGCTCGACCGTGTCGAACGCATCGTCAAGCTCGGCGCGTTCGTAGCGTCGACCCCCGATTTCACCGACCAGCCCAAGGTGGCCAATGGCGCGTCCGAACTGATGGTCGCGCTGTTCGGCGATGCCGGCCGCCACGCGCGCAGCGCCGTGGGCGTGCCCGTGCTGCCGCTGGGCGCGGCGGTGGAGGTTGACGCAATCGTCGCGGTGCGCCCCGCCTGAACCGAACCGGCTCTGCCATGAGCGACGCCGACATCATCGCCCGCATCGCGCCCGGCATCGCATCGATCGATGCGCGCGCCTGGGACCGCCTTGCGGGCGCGGCAAATCCGTTCGTGTCCCATGCTTTCCTCTCCGCGCTGGAAGATTCGGGAAGCGTGGGGCGCGGCACCGGATGGCAGCCGCTGCCGATCGTGATCGACGGCCCCGGCGGGCTGGCCGGTGCGCTGCCCGCTTATGGCAAGAGCCACAGCCAGGGCGAATATGTCTTCGATCAAGGCTGGGCGCAGGCCTATGAGGGCGCAGGCGGCCATTATTATCCCAAGCTGCAGATCGCGGTGCCCTTTTCGCCGGTCCCGGGGCCACGGGTGCTGGCGCAGGACCCGGCCAGCGCGCACGCGCTGATCGCCGCCGCCGAGGCGCTTGTCCGCCAGAACGGGCTCAGCTCGGCGCATGCGACCTTTGTCAGCCCCGAGCAGCTTGGCCTGTTCGAGGATGCCGGCTGGCTCATCCGATCCGACAGCCAATATCACTGGGCGAACCGCGACTACCGCGATTTCGACGATTTTCTGGGTGCCCTCGCCTCGCGCAAGCGCAAGGCGATCCGCAAGGAACGCGCCGCCGCGCTGGCGGGGATCGAGATCGTCCAGCTCCAGGGCCGCGCGATCACCGAGGCCGACTGGGATGCGTTCTGGGTCTTTTACCAGGACACCGGCGCGCGCAAATGGGGCCGCCCCTATCTGACCCGCGACTTTTTCAGCCTGTTGGCCGAGCGGATGGGGGACAGGCTGCTCCTGATGTTCGCGCGGCGCGGCGGGCGGGCAATTGCCGGCGCGCTCAACCTGATCGGCGCGGATACACTTTACGGGCGCTATTGGGGCTGCACCGAGGAGGTGCCCTTCCTCCATTTCGAGCTCTGCTATTATCAGGCGATCGAGGCCGCGATCGCGCGTAAGCTCGCGCGGGTCGAGGCGGGGGCGCAGGGCGATCACAAGCTCGCGCGCGGCTATGAGCCGGTGGCCACATGGTCGGCGCATTATATCGCGGATAAGGGGTTTCGCGGGGCCGTCAGTGATTTTCTGCGCCGCGAACGCGAGGCGGTGGCGCACGATATCGCCGCGCTCACCGAAATGGGGCCGTTCAAGCGCAGCGGCTGAACGGCCGGAACCGCGTCAGGCGATTCCCGCAGCGGCCTTGAGCGCGTCGACGACCGGATTGACGATATCCGGCTGCGCCAGCAGCATAACGAGCGCGCCAATGCCGAAGCCGCCGGCGAAACGCTGGAACAGATCCGATTTCAACAGTGCAGCCATGTTCACATCTCCGGGCCGCAAATACGCGCGGCGCGTCATAAAACCGAAAACAATGCGTGGCAGATGCCACCATGCCCCTTTCCGTCCGGTGAACGGAAAAATGGCGAAAAAAGAGAGACGGGCGGCCGGAGCCACCCGGTCCCACCGGCTCAGCGCAGGTCTGCGCAGGCCTTCTGGATACGCGTGCAGGCTTCGGTCAGGATCGCTTCCGAGGTCGCATAGCTGACGCGGAAAGCGGGCTCGAGGCCGAAGGCAGCGCCATGTACGGCGGCGACGCGCGCCTGATCAAGGAAGTAGTCGATCAACACCGCATCGTTTTCGATCAACAACCCGGCGGGCGTCTTCTTGCCGATCAGGCCCGACACGTCGGGATAGACATAGAAAGCGCCTTCGGGGGTGGGGCAGTTCAGCCCGTCGATCTGGTTCAGCATGCCGACGACGAGGTCGCGACGCTTCTTGAACGAGACATTGCGGTCGGCCAGGAAGCTCTGATCCCCGTTGAGCGCGGCGGTGGCCGCCGCCTGCGCGATCGAGCAGGGGTTCGAGGTCGACTGCGACTGGAGCTTGGCCATCGCCTTGATCAGCCAGGCCGGGCCACCGGCGAAGCCGATGCGCCAGCCGGTCATCGAATAGGCCTTGGAGCAGCCGTTCACGGTGAGCGTGCGATCGTAGAGATCGGGCGCGACCTGCGCGATCGTGGTGAATTCGAAATCGTCATAGACGATGTGCTCGTACATGTCGTCGGCCATCACCAGCACATGCGGGTAGCGGCGGAGCACGTCGGCGAGCGCTTCGAGTTCGGCGCGGGTATAGGCGGCGCCCGACGGGTTCGACGGCGAGTTGAGGATCAGCCACTTGGTCTTGGGGCTGATCGCCGCTTCGAGCTGGGCTGCGGTGATCTTGTAGTTCTGCTCGGCCGACGCCTTGATGAAGACGGGCGTGCCACCGGCAAAGTTCACGATGTCGGGATAGCTGACCCAATAGGGCGCGGGCACGATCACTTCGTCGCCGGGGTTCACGCTGGCGACGAGCGCGTTGAACAGGGTGTGCTTGCCACCGACGTTCACGCTGATCTGGTTCGCGGCATAATCAAGGCCGTTGTCGCGCTTGAACTTGTTCGCGATCGCGTCCTTCAGTTCGGCGGTGCCGTCGACATTGGTGTACTTGGTCTGGCCCTTGCGGATCGCTTCGATCGCGGCTTCCTTGACGAAGTCGGGCGTGTCGAAATCGGGCTCGCCGGCGCTCAGGCCGATCACGTCGACGCCTGCGCGTTTCAGCTCGAGCACACGGCTGGTCATCGCCAATGTTGCGGAGGGCTGGATGCGATCGAGCGCGGCGGAGGTCTGAGACATTCGAATAAGCTCCCTTGTGCGGTGCAGCGCGTCCTTAGTCGCCTAGCCCCGGTCTCGCAACGGCACCGACCAAAGATTTCGTATATGTGCCCTCAAACCTTGCTTGAGAGCCGCGCCGGGATCAGACCGCGCAACGCATTGCCGATCAGGAAGCCGCCGCGCAGGTCGTCGGGCTCCAGATCGCGCTCGACCGCGCGCCCTTCGGCGATGAGCGAGTCGCGCAGCACGCCGGGCAGCAGCCCGCGCGCGCTGGGCGGGGTCAGCAACACCCCGTCGCGCTCGACGAAGAGCGAGGTGAAGCTGCCTTCGGTGAGCCGCCCCTGCGGATCGGTGAACACCACCTCGAAACACCCCGATTGCTTGTGCGCGCGGGTGTAGAAACCCCGGTCGGTCGTCTTGTGGCGCAGCCGGAAATCGCCGGGATGCACCGGAAGCGGCGCGATCGCTACCGAAACCGGGCCGTCGGGCGCCTGAGGCAGCGGCCGTGTTTCGACCGCGAGCGCACCGCTGCGCGCCAAGAGCAGCCGCACACGCGAGGGATGGCGCAGCCGGAAGGTCGCGGCCTGAAGCTCGTTGCGCACGACATGCCGGTCGAACGCGAAACCGAAAACATCGGCGCTGGCCTTCAGCCGGTCGAGGTGCCGGTCGAGGTGGAGCAACCCTTCGGCCGGATCGAAGCCCATGGTTTCGACCAGATCGAAACGTGGGCGCGGCCCTTCGACGAACGCGCCCTTGGCCAGGCATTCGTTCCATTCGTCGCCGGGGCGTGAATCCGCCACTATGCCCGAGCCCAGTCCCATCATCGCACGCGTATCGCCATCCTTTATATGTAGCGTGCGAATGGCGACATTGAACGCGGCGTCACCATTTGGATCGATTCTTCCGAGCGCGCCGGTATAGGCGTGGCGCGGTTCGCGCTCGACTTCATGGATGATTTCCATCGCGCGGATCTTGGGCGCGCCGGTGATCGATCCGCACGGATAGATGGCGCGCAGCACGTCGACCGCGGCCTTGCCGGGCAGGATGTCGGCGGTGACGGTCGATGTCATCTGATGGACGGTGGGGTAGGTTTCGACCGCGAAGAGCGCGGGCACCTTCACCGACCCCGAGACCGCGACGCGCGACAGGTCGTTGCGCAGCAGATCGACGATCATCAGATTTTCGGCGCATTGCTTGGGGTCGGTGCGCAGCTGCTCGATAATCGCCGCGTCCGCCTCTGCCGAGGCGCCGCGCGTGGCGGTGCCCTTCATCGGGCGGGTGGTGAGCCGGCCGCCGCGCAGGCTGAAGAACAGCTCGGGCGAAAGCGACAACAGCCAGTCATGCCCGGTGTAGACCACCCCGCCATAGCCCGCGCGCGCGCGACGGCGCAGCCCGGCATATACCGCGAGCGGATGGCCGATCAGATCGACCGTCGCCTGAAAGGTGAGATTGGCCTGATAGATGTCGCCCGCCGAAATATAATTCTGCACACGGCCGAGCGCGGCCTCATAATCGGCGCGCGAGATGCTGGGGCGCGGCGCGCTGACCAGCGCACCCGCCGGATCGGGGAGCATCCCCGCCACGGCATCGGCATCGATCTGCTCGTAACCACGGAACAGCCCGAACCAGAGCAGCGGCAGCACCCCGCCCGGATGCTGGAGCGCGCGCAGCCGCGGCTCGAGCGCAAGACCCGCCTCATAGGACAGGAAACCGGCAGCGTGCAGCCCCTTGGCCTGCGCGGCGGCGATGCGGTCGAGCGCGGCGGAGACATTGCTCGCCCCTTGCGCCGCAACCACCTCGACCGGATCAGCATAAAGCCGCGCGGGCGCCGCGCCGGAGGTGCGCGCGTCGTCGAAAAGGACAAAGGGCTTAGCCGGATCGAGCGCCATAGCGCGCTGTTGCCCCGAACAGGGGCGCTTCGTAAAGCGAAACTCGTGAAATGCGCGCGTTCATCGCCGCGGCACCAGCCGGTCGACCACGACGACCAGCACGCACAGCGCCCCGAACAGGATGAAGAGCATCACCGCATTGGCGATCACCTCGACATAGCCGTGGCGCATGACATCGAGCAGCGGGGTGGGATAGCGATGCGTGATCGCGCCGCGCATGAGCACCGCGAGCACATAGAGCACGGGATAGGCGAGCATGCGCGGCACCGTGTTCCACAGCAGCGGCTGGTTGCGATCAAAGGCGAGCCACCAGCCCAGATAGAAGATCGGCCCGATGATGATGAGGAGCAGGCTGGCGAGCGGCGCGGGATAGCCGGGCAGCCCGCCCACGCTTTGCGTAACCTGCTGGAACAGGATGACGAACAGCATCGCCGCGGCGATCGCCGCGCGGTGGACCGAGACGCGGAAGAAGCGCAGCCAGCCTTCGCTGGCGAGATAGGACAGATAGACGAGCAGCGCGCCGATATGGGTGATGACGGCAAAGGCGAAGAGATAGCCGCCGACCGCCTCCACCATGCCGTGCCCCGCCGCAAGCGAGGCCGGGAAGACGACGATGCCGTGAACGGCAAGCGCGGCTAGGCTGATCGCACAGCCCAGCAGCGCGCCGATCTGCCCGGCTGTCATGCGGCGGGCTTCAGCAGCAGACCGGGCGGCGCGGCTGCGCACGCCCGGTCTGCGATATTGCGGGCTCGGGGGTTATTTCCCGCCCCCTTCGCTGTCGATCGCGCGCTTGCCAAGCTGGACGATCAGGTCGCCCACCTCGCGCGCCATCGACATGTTCCGCGCGCCCTGTTCGCGGATATAATCGCCCTGGATGCGCAGCACCTCGGCCAGGCTGCCGGCGGTGGCCGCCGCGCGCATCGCGGCAAAGGCGTCGCGGCTATTGGCTTCGGCATGTTCGATCATCTTGAGGCTGATCGTCGCCGAATTTTCCGCCGCCTTGCGCCCGGCATCGGTCAATGGCTCGAAAAACCCCTCAAGCCCCGGCTTGTTCGCATCAGCATTGCCAGCCCCTGTCGTGCCGGTCTTTGCCTTTTCCGCCATTTCGCTCTCCTTCGCTTGCCGATCCGGCCTTGCTGCCGGCGTGCACTTCCGAGCTTTGGGAAGGAGCGGGGCGCTTCTGCGCGCGTGCGGCAGGATCGATCGCGGCGATCCTGTATCCGGATGCGACGGGCCTGATCATGCGTTCCTCCCTGTTCGTCAGAGAGGATTGCCGAAAGACCGGGGAGAGACAAGCCCTTGAGTGTCCTGGCCCTTGAGTGTCTTGGCGCTTGCGTGTCTCGGCCCTTGCGCGGATTGCCCCTTGGCCGCTGACCGCCGCGATCAGGTTTCGGCGCGAATGGGGCGGGACAGCATATCGGCCACCACCGCGCCCACCGGCGCGCTGTTTTCCAGCAGCGCGCACACCGCTTCGACCACGGGCATCTCCACGCCCGCCGCGCGCGCCGCCTGGTGCAGCACGGGCGCGGTGAACGCGCCTTCGGCCACGGTGCGCCGGTCGGCGAGCAATTCGGAAGCGGGCCGCCCCTCGCCCAGTCCATGGCCGAGCGAGAAGTTGCGCGACTGGGTGGACGAGCAGGTGAGGACGAGATCGCCCAGCCCCGAAAGCCCGCCCAGCGTTTCGGCGCGCGCGCCGCGTGCGGTGCCGAACCGCGTCATTTCCGCAAAGCCGCGCGCAATGAGCGCGGCGCGGGCATTGAGGCCAAGGCCCAGCCCCTCGACCACGCCGCAAGCGATGGCGAGCACATTCTTGACCGCGCCGCCGATTTCGGCGCCCACCACGTCGTTCGACAGATAGGGCCGGAAATAGGGCTGCGCCATGCGTTCGGCGAGCGCCTGCGCAGCCGCGTCATCGGCGCAGGCAAGCGTCACCGCGGTGGGCAGCCCGCGCGCCACCTCGGCCGCGAAGGTCGGGCCAGAGATCACCGCGATCGGCGCCTGGGGCTGCACCTCGGCCACGATTTCGGAGACGAGCTTTTGCGTACCCGCCTCGATCCCCTTCGAACACAGGACCAGCGGGCGGGTGCCGACCGTCATGCCCGAAAGCACGCGGCGCACATGCTGCGCCGGGGTGACCACCAGAAGCGCGTCGCAATCGTCCAGATCGGCGAGCGAGCCCGTCGCCCGGATGGCGGGGTTGAGCGACACACCGGCCAGATAATGCGTGTTCTCGTGCGTGGCGTTGACCGCATCCACGACCTCGGGCTCGAGCGCCCAGAGCGTGACAGGCGCGCCATCCGATGCCGCCACCTGCGCCAGCGCGGTGCCCCATGCGCCCGCCCCGATCACCCCGATCTTCATGCCTTCACTCCCGCGCCGCGCGCCTTTTCTGCATTGGGGTCGAGCGGCCAGCGCGGCCGCGCCGCGAAATCGAGCGGATCGGTCAGCCCCGCTTCGAACCGTTCGGCCCCGGCCCAGGCGATCATTGCGCCATTATCGGTGCACAGCCAGAGCGGCGGCGCAAAAAAGGGCAGATCATGCGCAGCCGCCAGCGCCTCGAGCGCCCCGCGCACCGCCTGATTGGCCGCCACCCCGCCAGCCACCACCAGCGCAGTGGGCTGCACCGCCTCTTCGGACACGCGCGCCAGCGCGCGGCGCGTGCGATCGACGAGACAATCGACCACCGCCTGCTGGAACGACGCGGCGATATCCTCGGCCGAATGGGTGTTGGCGTCGCGCGCGCGGAGCACCGCGCTCTTCAACCCGGCAAAGGAGAAATGCGGCTCGGCCGTGCCGACCAGCGGGCGCGGCAGCTTCACCGCCTTGGGATCGCCCAGCTTCGCCGCCTGCTCGACGCGCGGCCCGCCCGGAAAACCAAGGCCAAGCAGCTTGGCCGTCTTGTCGAACGCCTCGCCCGCGGCATCGTCGATCGTCGTCGCGAGCCGGCGATAATTGCCGACGCCCTCGACAAGCAGCAGCTGGCAGTGCCCGCCCGAAACGAGCAGCAGCAGATAGGGAAATTGCAGATCGGGATCGGCCAGCCGCGGCGAGAGCGCATGGCCTTCGAGATGGTTGACCGCGATGAGCGGCTTGTCCGCCGCCAGCGCCAGCGCCTTGGCGGTGACCAGCCCCACCATCACCCCGCCGATGAGCCCCGGCCCGGCGGTCGCGGCGACGGCATCGATCTGATCGAGCGTCACGCCAGCATCGGCCAGCGCTTGCGCGACCAGCGGCTCCAGCGCCTCGACATGCGCGCGCGCCGCGATTTCGGGCACCACCCCGCCAAAGGGGCGATGCGCCTCTTCCTGTCCCGCCAGCGCATGCGACAGAATCTGCCGATCGGTGCTGACGACAGCGGCGGCGGTTTCGTCGCAGCTGGATTCTATGCCGAGGATGAGTGCCATTGGTCCTTTTCTCTAGTGCCGTTCATCGCTAGCACAAGCCGCCATGACATCCCTCTCCTTTCCCCTGAAGCTCGGAACACGCGGCTCGCCCCTGGCGCTGACGCAGGCGCATATGGTGCGCGACGCGCTGATCGCCACCCATGGTTGGGCCGATAACGCCATCGAAATCGTGATCGTGAAGACCACGGGCGACAAGGTGCAGGACCGCGCGCTCGCCGATATCGGCGGCAAGGCGCTGTGGACCAAGGAGCTCGATATCGCGCTGTTCGACGGCCGGATCGATTTCGCGGTCCATTCGATGAAGGATGTCGAAACGATCCGCCCGCCAGAGATCGTGATCGCCGCGATGCTCGAACGCGCCGATGTCCGCGATCGGCTGATCGGCGCGGACAGCCTCGCCGCAATCCCGCAAAATGGCCGGGTGGGCACCAGCTCGCCGCGCCGGTCCGCGCAGATGCGCCGCGCACGCGCCGACCTGTCGGTCGTACTGTTCCGCGGCAATGTCGACACGCGGCTCAACCGATTGGCCGAGGGCGAGGCGGAGGTGACGCTGCTCGCCGCCGCCGGGCTCGACCGGCTGGGGCGCGACGATGTCGGCCATGCGATTCCGGTGGAAACCATGCTTCCCGCCCCGTCGCAGGGCGCGGTGGGGATCGAATGCCTCGGTGCCCGCGCCGATCTGCGCGCGGCGATCGACGCGATCTGCCATGCAGACACCTTTGCCTGCGTGATGGCCGAACGCGCGCTTCTGGAAAAGCTGGGCGCCGATTGCCATGCCCCCGTCGCCGCGCTTGCGGTGCGCGCGGGCGATGATCTGTGGCTGCGCGCCGAGATCCTCAGCATGGACGGCGCCGAGCAGCATGGCGGCGAGACGCGCCTTGCCCCCGGCGACCACGCAGCGGTTTACGCGCTCGCCGAAAGCCTGCTCGACCGCGCCAGCCCCGCGCTGCGGAGCCTTTTCACGGGATGACGCCCCCCGCATATCGGCGCCCGCTTCTGATCCTGCGTCCCGAGCCGGGCGCAGCGGAGACGCTGGCCCGCGCACAGGCGCTGGGCCTCAGCGCGCGCACGGTGCCGCTGTTCACCGTCGGCCCGCTCGCCTGGACACCGCCCGCGCCGGAAGCGTTCGACGCGGTGATGATCACCAGCGCCAACACGCTGCGCCACGGCGGCGTGGATGTTGCGCGTTACCAGGCACTCCCCGCCTATGTCGTTGGCGGTGCCACCGCCGCTGCGGTGCGCGCCGCCGGCTTTGAAACCGTCCATATCGGCCCCGGCGACGCGATCGGGCTGATCGATCTGCTCGTGCAAAACGGGGTGGCGCGCGTGCTCCATCTGTGCGGCGCCGATCGCCGCGAGCCCGATAGCCGGGGCGTCGCGATCACCCGCATCGCCACCTATGCCGCGCGCGCCGTCGAGCACCCGCACGGGCTGGAAGCCGCGCTGGCCGAGACCCCCGTCGCCATGCTCCATTCGCCCCGCGCAGCGATGCATTTCGCGAAGCTGGTGCCCGACAGGCGCGGTATCGCGATCGCCGCGATCAGCGCCAACGCCGCTGAGGCCGCGGGCCCCGGATGGCAGCGCGTGGCGATTGCCGAGCATCCCGACGATGCGGCACTGCTGGCGCTGGCGGCCCATATGTGCAAACACAGCGACAGTTTGAGCGAGGACAAGGCCGGATGACCAGGGATTACGTACCGATCGAAGGAGAAGCCAGACCGGGACGACCGATCCGGACGATCCTGATTGCGGTCGTCATCGCCTTTGCCGCAGGCCTGATCGCGATGGGCTGGTTCCTCAAAAGCAGCGACGGCGCGTCATGGTTTACCCGCCAGCCCGCGCCGGTGCGCAGCGCGGCGGTCGCCGAACTCGATCGCAAGATTGCACCCGATGGCGCGGTGAACGCGGTTCCGCCGGTGCAGGCCGTGGTCGATCCGCAGGCCGCCGACGAACTGCTCACCCGCGTGCGCGATCTTGAACAGCGGCTGGCGCGGATCAGCGTCAGCGCCGATGCGGCATCGGGCAATGCCGCGCGCGCCGAAGGGCTGCTTGTGGCCTTTGCCGCGCGCCGCGCGCTCGATCGCGGCATGGCGCTCGGCTATATCGAAGGCCAGCTGCGCGACCGCTTCGGCGACAGCCAGCCGCGCGCGGTGGCGACGATCATCGCCGCCTCGCGCCAGCCGGTGACGCTCAACGATCTGCAGACGAGCCTCGGCGATCTTGGCCCCGAGCTGACCGGCGGCGGCAGCGAAGCCGGCTGGTGGGACGGCGTGAAGCGCGAGGTGGGCGAGCTTTTCGTGCTGCGCAAGGCGGGCACCCCCTCGCCCATTCCGTCCGAACGGCTGGCCCGCGCCAAGCGCCGGCTTGAGGGCAATCAGGTCGATGCGGCGATGACCGAAGTGGCCCGCATGCCCGGCCGCGCCAAGGCCGATGACTGGATGGCGGCCGCGCGCCGTTATGTCGAGGCACGCCGCGCGCTCGACACGCTCGAAGCCGCCGCGATCCTGACGCCGCGCATCCTGTCGGGCAATCCGGCACCCGCCCCGACGCAACCGGCGCTCCCCGTGCCGCAGCCCGACGCGCAGCCCGAAGTGCAGCCACAGACCCCCGAGCCCACCGCGCAGGCGACCCCGCCCGCGCCCGCCGCCAACACCCCGTCCTGATGCGGGGTCGGCGCCTGCATTGACCATTTCGCCTGCCGATCTGGCGCGCTTTCGCGCCGATGCTGCCGATGTTGACCGGTCGTCCGCGCCGCTGATCGTCGCGGTGTCGGGTGGGCCGGACAGCCTTGCGCTGCTGCTGCTCGCCGAGGCGGCCTGGGGTGACCGCGTCATCGCCGCCACGGTCGACCATGGCCTGCGCGCGGAATCGGCGGCCGAGGCGACATATGTCGCGCAGATCTGCGCCGCGCGCGGCATCGCGCACGCCATCCTTGCGCCCGATGCGCCGATCACCGGATCGCTGCAGGCCGAGGCGCGGCGCGCGCGCTACCATCTGCTCGAAACCCTGCGCCAAAGCCGGGGCGCAGCGTTCATCCTGACCGCGCACCATGCCGATGATCAGGCCGAAACGCTGCTGATGCGGCTCAACCGCGGCGCGGGCGTGGGGGGGCTTGCGGGCATTCGCGCGGTGAACGGCGCGGTCGTCCGCCCGCTTCTGGGTTGGCGGCGCGCCGAGTTGGAGGCGATCGTGGGGCAGGCGGGCCTCGTCGCACTGCGCGATCCGTCCAACGAGAATCCGCGTTTCGACCGCGTACGCATGCGCCGCCATCTGGCCGAGGCGAACTGGATAGACCGCGCCGCGCTCGCCCGCAGCGCGCGCCATCTGGCCGAGGCCGAACAGGCGATTACATGGTCGGTCGACCAGCTGGAGCCCACCCATTTGCGGCGCGAGGACGGCGCGGTGCTGATCACGCCCGATGCGCTGCCCCCCGAAATCCTGCGCCGGCTCGTGCTGCGCGCCATCACGCTGCTCAGCCCCGAGGCCGCGCCCAGCGGCCCCGAGCTCGACCGCGCGCTGGCGGCGCTGGCCGAAGGCCGGCAAGCGAGCCTCGGCGCGCTGCTGGTGCGCGGCGGGGCATTGTGGAGAATCTGGCCAGCCCCTGCCCGACGCGCGGCGAATTGAGCGACCAGCGGACCGAAATACACGGCCGTTGCATTGTGTTTAAACTTTGAACCCCTATTTTAGGGACAGAGATTCTTTGCGGAAACCCTGATGAACGAAAACGACAACAAGCCGCCCGAAACCAACCCCTGGATGAAGAGCCTTCTCATCTGGGTCGGTATCCTCGTGTCGCTGGCGCTGTTCGTAACCATGTTCGACGGACGCACGCGCATCGCGAATGCGGAGGGGATCGCCTATTCCGAATTCCTCCAGCGCGTCGATGAAGGCTCGGTCAAGAAGGTCGAGATCGCGGGCGACGTCGTCTCGGGTACGCTGACCGACGACAAGGCGTTCCGCACCTATGCGCCGAACGATCCGATGCTGATCGAGCGTCTCAAGGAAAAGAACGTCAATTTCAGCGCCAAGCCCGAGGAACAGCCGTCGATCTGGATGGTCATCCTCTATCAGTCGCTGCCCTTCATCCTGATCATCGGCATCGCGTTCTTCATCATGCGCCAGATGCAGAAAAATGCAGGCTCGGGCGCGATGGGTTTCGGCAAGTCGCGCGCGCGCATGCTGACGCAGAAGGAAGGCCGCGTGACCTTTGACGACGTCGCCGGCATCGACGAGGCGCGCGAGGAGCTGCAGGAAATCGTCGACTTCCTGAAGGACCCGACCAAATTCGCCCGCCTCGGCGGCAAGATCCCGAAGGGCGCGCTGCTCGTCGGCTCGCCCGGCACCGGCAAGACGCTGCTCGCCCGTGCAATTGCGGGCGAAGCGGGCGTCCCCTTCTTCACCATTTCGGGGTCGGACTTCGTTGAAATGTTCGTCGGCGTCGGCGCGAGCCGTGTCCGCGACATGTTCGAACAGGCCAAGAAGAACGCGCCCTGCATCGTCTTCATCGACGAAATCGATGCGGTCGGCCGCCACCGCGGCGCCGGTCTTGGCAACGGCAATGACGAGCGTGAACAGACGCTCAACCAGTTGCTCGTCGAGATGGACGGTTTCGAGGCCAATGAAGGCATCATCATCGTCGCGGCCACCAACCGCCCCGACGTGCTCGATCCCGCGCTGCTTCGTCCGGGCCGCTTCGACCGCCAGGTCGTCGTTCCCCGCCCGGATATCGAGGGCCGCGAGAAGATCCTGCTCGTCCACATGAAGAAGACGCCGCTCGCCCCCGATGTCGATCCGCGCACCATCGCGCGCGGCACGCCGGGCTTTTCGGGTGCCGATCTCGCCAACCTCGTCAACGAGGCCGCGCTCCTCGCCGCGCGCAAGGGCAAGCGCCTGATTGCGATGCAGGAGTTCGAAGAGGCCAAGGACAAGGTCATGATGGGCTCCGAACGCAAGTCCATGGCGATGACCGAGGACGAGAAAAAGGCCACCGCCTATCACGAAGCCGGCCACGCGCTCGTTTCGCTCCACGTGCCGGGTTGCGACCCGCTGCACAAGGTGACGATCATTCCGCGCGGCCGCGCGCTGGGCGTGACCTGGAACCTGCCCGATCGCGATCGCTATTCGATGACGATGAAGCAGATGAAGGCTAAGCTCGCGCTCTGCTTCGGTGGCCGGATCGCCGAACAGCTGATCTACGGCATGGACGAGCTCAACACCGGCGCTTCCAACGACATCCAGCAGGCCACCGACATGGCCCGTGCGATGGTGATGGAATATGGCATGTCCGAAAAGCTCGGCTGGCTGCGCTACCGCGACAATCAGGACGAGGTGTTCCTCGGCCATTCGGTTGCCCGCGCGCAGAACATGTCCGAAGAAACCTCGCGCCTCATCGACAGCGAAGTGCGCCGTCTGGTCGAGGAAGGCGAGGCAGCCGCCCGCAAGGTGCTGACCGACAATCTCGATCAGCTCCACCGTCTGGCCGAAGCGCTGCTCGAATATGAGACGCTCTCGGGCGAGGAATCGAAGCGCGTCATCGTGGGCGAGGATATCGGCCGCCATGACGGCAGCTACCGGCGTCCGCAGGCACTGGGCACGGGGGGGTCGTCCATCCCCAAGACCCGGCGCCCGCGCGGTGGCGGGTTCGGTGATCCGGCGCCACAGGGCGCCTGATCGTAATGCCTTTGTTGTCGGCCTGGCTGCTGACCGTGACGGCGCTTGCACCTGCAGGCGCCGTTGGCGTTTCTGCCCCCCCGCTCAGCGCGCAGGATATCAGCGTCAAGGACCTGCTCGCCCGCGCCGATGCGGTGCGCGCGCTCGGCCCGCTCGCAGCAGAGTCGGAAGAGCTGGCCGCGATGAAGCGCGATATCGCGCGGATCGCGCGCGGCTATCGCACAATGCTGACCCAGAGCACGGGGCGCGGCGAGCCGCCGCACAGCTGCCCGCCGCCACGCTCGGGGCTCACCTCGTCCGACCTGTTCGGCGCGCTGGGTGCCGTGCCGCCCGAAAAGCGCGCGGAGATGGGGGTGAGCATGGTCTATGCCGATCTCATGAAAAAACGCTATCCGTGCGTCTGAAACCAGCGCCAATGCTGGGCAGAGAGGGGAAGTGAGTGCCGATCTATTGCGATGAAAGCGGCGGCGTTTCGGCCGGTGCGATGGTCTTTGCCGCCGTGTCGATCGACGCGGATGCCGCCGACGATCTTCTCGACCGCTTCAAGACGGTGACGGGGCTGCGCGGCGAGATGAAGGGCAGCCGGATCTCGCTCGTCGAACGCGCGCTCTTCTTCGAACTGCTCGAACGCTATCACGGCCGCGCGATCGTCGCCGCGTTCGACGACAAGACGATGCCGCGCCCGCAACCCGGCGAGCAGGATTTCGACCTGAAGGTCTATGTCCGCCTGCTCGAACAGGTCGTCGGCGCCTGGTTGCCCGAGGTGGAAGGCTGCGCCGAAATCGTCATCGACGATGGTCGCTATTCCCCCGCGATGCTCGCTGCCGTCCGCGCGGATATCGCCGCGCTGATCGGCACCTGCGGCCGCACCGAACTCGCCGACAGCCGCCGCTCCGCCGGCGTCCAGATCGCCGATGTCATCGCCAATTCCTTCTACAATCTCGCGATCCGCTCCACCCGGTCAGACCGCGTCCAGCGCATCGTCGCGCCCTTTCTGCAAAGCAGCGTGCTGCGGCTGCACCACGGCTGAACATGC
This sequence comes from Sphingomonas sp. C3-2, assembly GCF_033025475.1. Lineage (NCBI taxonomy): Bacteria > Pseudomonadati > Pseudomonadota > Alphaproteobacteria > Sphingomonadales > Sphingomonadaceae > Sphingomonas > Sphingomonas sp. C3-2. The sequence goes on along the minus strand of NZ_CP130322.1, from coordinate 2,026,478 downwards.
GCAGCATTGCCGCAACATAAGGCCATGCTATTGTTTCTCCCGCATTAAGCGGGGGAACAGATTTGAAACGGTGGCTCTTGGGCGCAGCCGTGGTGGCGATGGCCACTGCGGCGCAGGCGGAAGACAAGGTAAAGGTGGGGCCGACACCGGCCTGGGTAGTCAAGGTGGATGCCCCCTCTGCTCCGCCCCCCAAGGAGGAGGGCCTCAGCGCGCGCCTGGCGGATTACCAGATGCGGATCGATGACGCCGGGCTGCATCAATATTCGCGCCAGCTGTTTCACCTGACGACACCGGCGGCGGTTCAGGCGGCGGGCACCGCCACCGTCGCCTGGCAGCCCGAAAAGGGCTCGGCGACGGTCCATACGCTTGCCATCCACCGCGATGGGCAGGTGATCAACGTGCTCGGCGATGGCAGCCACTTCAAGATATTGCAGCGCGAAGCCGCGCTTGAGCAGGCGCAAATCAACGGCATTCGCACCGCAGTGGCACCGGTTCCCGGGCTCAGGGTCGGCGATACGCTCGAGCTGGGGGTCACGATCGACCTCGCCGATGAGGCGCTGGACGGGCATGTCGAGGCGAACAACATGTTCCTCGGCGGCCAAAAGACGGAAAGGCTCCACCTGCGGTACAGCTGGCCCGCCAAGCGCGCGGTGAAATGGCGTTTCGGCAGCGCAATCCCGAAGCCGAAAAAGAGTGATGCCGCCGGCTTCACCACGCTGACCGTCGATCAGTCCAATTACACCAGCGTCAAATTTCCCGATGCCACGCCGGGCCGCTTCGTCGATCAGGGGCTGGTGCAGATTTCCGATTTCGCGGACTGGGGCGCCATTGCGCGCCTGATGGCACCGAAATACGCGCAGGCGGCGATGCTGGCACCGGATTCGCCGCTTGCGGAGGAAATTGCGCGCATTGCCGCGCGCTCAAGCGATCCCATGGCCCGCGCCACCGAGGCGCTGCGCCTTGTCCAGACCGATGTGCGCTATTTCGCCGATCTTGGCGGGCTGGGCAATTACATCCCCACCGCCGCCGACGCCGTGTGGCAGGCGCGCAGCGGCGATTGCAAAGGCAAGACGGCGCTCCTCCTCGCACTGCTTCACGGGCTCGGAATCGAAGCCGCACCCGTGCTGGTTTCCGCGCAACGGTCCGACGGGGTGGACGAAGCCCTGCCCGCGCCCGGGCGGTTCGATCATGTCATCGTGCGCACCACGATCGGCGGAAAAACCTATTGGATCGACGGCACCCGAACCGGTGATGGCGCGATCGACACGATCGACACCCCGCCCTTCAAATGGGGGCTGGTGCTGCGGGGCGATACCACCGCGCTGACGCCGATCGTCTGGAACGGGCCCACTACCCCCACCCATGAATGGCGGCTCGATCTGGATGCACGCAAGGGCCTCGACAAGCCCGCGCAGGCGACGGGAACGGCCATCCTGCGCGGCGACTATGCCATGCAGATGCGCACATTCCTGTCGCTGGTGAACAGCACCCAGCGGGACGAATTTCTGCGCCAGCTATGGGCGGAACGTCATGACTGGGTGTCGATCGACGCGGTTTCGCAAGAGATCGTGGCCACGACAGGCGAAGTTCGTCTGGGCTTTACCGGCACCGCCACGATGGACTGGGACGATGACGGCGCTCTGCGGTACGAGGCAGACAAATCGCGCCTTGGCCGCAACCTTGCGCCCAAAAGGGAAACCGGCGCGCCCGATTTTCCCGTGCTGATCGATGCGAAGCATATCATGACCCACCAGACCATCCTGTTGCCCGATGCGGGCAAGGGGTTTTCGATCGAAGGCGAAAGCTTCGACGAGACCATTGGCGGCGTTCAGTATAAGCGCACCGCCAGCCTGAAGGACGGGCGCTTCGACATGACGGCGCTCGACCGCTCGGTCCCCGGCGAACTAAGCCTTGCCGCCGTCAAGGCGGCCGATTCGCAAAGCGACGACATATTCGCAAAGACCCTGTTCATCCGCGCGCCGAAAAATGCTTCGGAGCCGGCAGCGGCAGCGCCACAATCCACGGAAGCGCAGGCGATTGCCGAAGCCGGCAAGCTTGTGACGAGCGGCACGCCCGAAAAGGCGCTTCTGCTGCTCGATCCGCTGATCGCCCAAGGCAAACGGACGCCCGACACGCTGGCGGCCCGCGCCGGAGCGCAAATCGCCCTGGGCCGTTTTCAGGCTGCAGGACAGGATCTGGACGCTGCACTGGCGACGAATCCCGATCATGCGAACGCAAACTGGATGAAGGCCGAGTTTCTCGTCAGGACCGGCAGGGTTGAAGATGCCATCTACCTGATGGACCGGATCATTCTTCGTGATCCGCAAAATGGACGCGCATATGAAAAGCGCGGCGGCCTGCGCCTGGCGCTAGACCAGTTCGACGCCGCGCAGTCCGATTTCGCCATCGCGGTCGATCGGATGCCAGACGATGTTGAAGCGAATATCGGGCTCACCAGAGCATATACCAGAAGCCGCAATCTCGATCAGGCGCTGGCGGCTGCCGATGCCTTTGCAAAGCGTCTTCCGAACAACCCATATGCCCACGCCCTGCGCGCCAATGCGCTCGTCAATCTCGATCGAAAGAAGGAAGCCCTTGAAGCGATCAAACAATCGCTCGCGCTGCAGCCTTCGGCAGATGCCTATGGCGTACGCTTATCGATGATCGACAGTTATCCCGATACCAGCGCAATAGCCGACGACATTGTCGCGGCGATTGCCATTGAGCCAACGCGCAATTTCGACATGGCCGCCATGAAGCGCGTGGCCGCCGATCAGGGCGCGTTCCAGCGCCTGAAACTGGCCTATGCCGATGCCGCAAAGCAATATCCGACCCATAAAACGCATATCCTGGGCGCCGCCGCAAACCTGGATGCGATTGCAGGCGACCCGGCGCCGTTACTGGCATATCTGGATGGGCTTGTTCAGGAACAACCCGAAAACATGGCGCGTCGGAACAACGCCTGCTGGGAGCGCGCCAACCGCAATATCGGCCTCAACAAGGCGCTTGAGGATTGCACGATTGCCGTGACGCGTACCGGCAACGCCATGTATCTGGACAGCCGTGGCCTCGTTTATCTGCGCAAGGGCGATTATGCGCTGGCGATCGCGGATTATGACGCCGCGCTGACCAAGATGCCCGGATTGGCCCCAAGCCTGCTCGGCCGTGGCATTGCGAAGAAGCGGCTGGGGATGATCAAGGAAGCGGACGCCGATCTGGCGGCGGCCCGCAAGATCGACGCCGATATCGAAGGCCGCTTCGCGGATTTCGGCGTTTCGCCTTGATCCTGAATTTTTTTGACGGCGCGGGGAACCGAAAGCGCCCCCGCCCGTTCTTCCTATGCTCGATCGAAAGAAAGAGCAGATGACAGATCCGCTTCTATTCGGAGTTGGATCGTCAAGGGAGCCCCGCCGCGAAAGCGACGGGGCTTACTTTTTGGGGCGCTCAGCCGCTGGCGCCGTGGGTATCCACCTTTTCCACCCAGTCCGGATAGAAATGCGGTTCGCGTGACGACCAACCCGCTGCCGTTGCCGCCGCTTCGCTGAGCGACTGGAGCAGCATCCGCCGCCGTTCGGGATGAAGGTGCGGCAGCGCCGCCGCCGCGCAAAACGCGCTGGGCAGCCAGGGACGCACATGCGCGCCGAGCAGGCGTTCATAGAGGAAGCGATACGCCCCGAAGCTGTCGATCCGTTCCTGCCCCAGATCGAAGGCAGAGAGCGTGATGAGCGGCGCCAGAAAGCGCTCCACCTCCGCCAACCCGCTATCATCGGGGATCAGCGCGCGGATTTCGGGAAGCCGTTCATACACCCGTGTCTGCGCGTTGATGCTCGCCGACTCGACGATATCGCGCGACCACAGTTCGATCGCGTCGTGCCGTTCCAGCCCCACATCGAGCGAGCGGCGGATATAACGCTGGGTGGAGGCGGGGAAACTGGCAAATTCCTTCAGTTCCGCCAGCGTCAAGGTGCCATCTGCGGGTCGTGATGCAGTGCCCATGGTCGTTACTCCAGACCTTTTGCCCTGAAGCCTTTATACACCCCGCGCGGTTGCCCGCGCTTGAACGGCGCATTCGGCTCCCATTCATCATGGAATCAGAATAACCCGCTGGATTCAATAGGGTTGCGACCAAATAACAATCTTATCGCCTTTCGCGTGCCCGGCGTGGCGCACGGGCAACAGCGCATCCCCTGCAAAGCGCGCCGTTACGCGCGCAAAACCGGGGCGGCGCGCGCCCCCACCCCCGCCCGGTGAGCGGCTTTCGACAAAAGCCGGGGGCCATTCGACGGACGACATAGCGCGCATGGCCATCAACCCGCTTTGTGCGTTACATATTTGTGATGGAATTCGCACAGCACGACATTGAGACTCCGCGCACGGTCAGGCCACTTGTGGCCTTTTATTCGATCATCGGGTTCTGGCTTTTCTACGGGCTTGTCGTGACGCTGCGCGCGGCGGTGATGGATTTCCCCGAACAGGGCGAAATGACCCAGCGGCGCATCGTCGTCACCGCGATCGGAATCGTGCTGACCTGGGGGCTTTATCTGCTCGTGCGCGCCTTTGACCGCCAGCCGCTCTGGGTGCGCGTCGCCACCGCCTTTATCGGCGCCATCCCCTGCGCAATCGCGGTCGCGGCGGCGAATTACTACATGTTCAACGTCTTCGATCCGCACAGCCTGTTGAGCGAGGCGGATATCGAGATGAAGCGCAGCGAATGGCCGATGTGGAAGGAGATTGCCGAGCTGGCGATCAACCGCTTCTTCTTCTTCTGCGCCTGGGCCGCGCTCTATATCGCCATTTCCTATGCCGGCGAGGTGCGCGTGGCCGAACGCCGCGCCGCGCAATATGCGCGCGCCGCGCAGCAGGCCGAGCTGCGTTCGCTGCGTTATCAGGTGAACCCGCATTTCCTGTTCAACACGCTCAATTCGCTGAGTTCGCTGATCCTGAAGAACCGCCCCGAAGAGGCCGAGGCGATGATCATGAACCTGTCGACCTTCTACCGCACCAGCCTGTCGGGCGATCCGCTCGAGGATGTGACGCTGGAAGAAGAGGTGCGCCTGCAAAAGCTCTATCTCGATATCGAGGCGGTGCGCTTTCCCGAACGGCTGCGCACCCGGTTCGACATTCCCGAGGACCTGCTCAGCGCCTGCGTCCCCGGGCTGCTGCTCCAGCCGCTTGTCGAGAATGCGATCAAATACGGCGTGTCGCGCGCCAGCCGCCCGGTCACCATCGCAATCAGCGCGCGATCGGAAAATGGCTGGCTGGTCATCACCATTGCCGACAATGGCAAGGTGGTGAGCCAGGACAATAGCGTCAACAAGATCCAGGGGGCGGGAATCGGGCTCGCCAATGTCCGCGACCGGCTGGCCGCGCGCTTCGGCGATGAAGCACGGATCGAATGGATGTCGCCCGAAGAAGGCGGCTTCATCGTCCGGCTGACCATGCCCGAGACACGCCGTGGCTGCCGCTGACACCCCAGGTCGTTCGGCAAGCGCCCGTTTCGGTGACGAAATTGCCATTCCCTCGCTCGCGGAAATTGCGCTAGACAGGGGGCCGATGCGAACCCTGATCGTCGATGATGAGCCGCTTGCAATCGAGCGCCTGCAACTGATCTGCGCCAAGGAGCCGGCGATTGACGTCATCGGCACCGCTTCCGATGGCGCGGCCGCGCTGCGGCTGACCGAGGCTTTGCAGCCCGATCTGCTGTTGCTCGACATTGCCATGCCCGAACTGGACGGCATCGGCGTGGCGCGCGCGCTGTCGCGCCTGCCCAATGCGCCCGCGATCATCTTCGTCACCGCATTTGACGGCTTTGCGGTCGAGGCGTTCGATATCGAGGCGGTCGATTATGTGCTGAAGCCCGTTGCGCCCGACCGGCTGATGCGCGCGGTGCAGCGCGTCGGCGCGCGCCGCCATGCCGACCAGGACGAAGGCCGCCACACGCCCGATCCCGGCGATGCCGCGCCCTCCCCCTTTGCCAGCGAATTCTGGGTGCCGCACCGTTCCGAACTGGTGCGCATCGCCGCCGAGGATATCGAGCGAATCGACGCCGAGCGCGATTATATGCGGCTGCATGTCGGCGGACGCAGCTTCCTGCTCCACCAGACGATCGCTTCGCTCGAGGAAAGGCTCGATCCCGAACGCTTCATCCGGCTCCACCGCTCCACCATCGTGCGGCGCGATCGGATCCAGCGGCTGCGGCATGACGGGTCGGGGGTCTGGTTCGCCGATCTCGGCGATATCGAGATCCGCATCGGGCGAACCTATCTGCCCGCCGCCAAGGCGCTTGCCGGGCGCTGACCGCACAGGCCGCCGGCCAACAGCGACACAAAAAAACACCCCATAAAAGGCAACGCTCCCGGCCTAAGGGATGGCCGGGAGCGCGCTTGCCTTGTGGGGCAAAGGGGACGGGGTCTGGTCTCCCCGATCCGGTATTTTATGGGCGCGATACGCCGATCATGCGGGCGCCGGCATCGTTGCGGGCGAGTTGGTCGCCGCTGCGAGCGCTGGCAACCGCCAGTTCGATATCGCGCGAGGCGCGGTCCATCGCACCGCTATAGCATTTGCGTGATGCCATTTCCTCGCCCACCGGACGCGGGGCATAGCGGACATCGCAGACCGAGCGGGCGGCGATGCGGACGCGACCCGTGAGCTTGTCGACGCCCTGTTCGGTCATGAGGTTGAGATCGGCATAGCTGACAGCGGCGGTGTGCACGTTGCGATTTGCGGTGGAGACGATCGGTTCCTGGGCAAAGGCCGTAGTGGCGCCCGCGATGAGGGCGGCGCTGGCGATTACAGAACTGATTGCGATGCGCAGAGGGGTGACATGCATTTCTCGATCCTTCCTGAAACTTGTCTTTTCGCCTCGTCGCGGCCCAAGGGGGAGGCTGCTGATCCAAGGTGGGCGAACCGTCCGACTCTGGGACTTCGTTCGATCCGCCTCCCCTTTTTGATAGCCGCACGCGCAGGGCCGGGCATGGCCGGATCGACGGGAAAACGCCTCGTCTCTGCAAACGGCAGGGCGGGCGACGAACGACATAATCCCGTCGACAAGCGACAGGATTTTGCGTCTGAAATGGCGGAAAACCGCCACAAAGTTGCAAGTGAAACGATGATATTTGACGATTCGGCGCCCAATGCCGCGCCGAATCAGGCGGGTTCTACAACCGCTCAGCCATCCGCATCGGCCGCGCGATCCTCAATCCGCTGCAGCACGGTCGTCGCCGCCACGTCCATCGTCACATTGCCGACGGTGCGCACCAGATCGGGGATCATCTCGACCGCGACGAGCAGCGCGAGCGGTTCGATCGGAACCCCCATCGCCGCGGCAATCGGGGTGATCGAGGTAAGGAAGCTCGCCTGCCCCGGCAGGCTGACCGAACCCAGCGTGGTGATCGCCGCCACCGCCGCCCCCACCGCAATCGTGCCGGGGGTGAGCGCGATACCGAACCAGTGCGCGACATAAAGCGCGACCGCGAGGTTCATCGCCGGGCTGGTGACGCGGAAGATCGCGACCGCAATCGGCAGCGAGACATTCGCCACGCCGTGCTGGACGCCGAGCGCCTCGCTCCCGCGCAGCATGGTGGGCAGCGACGCAAGCGAACTTTGCGTGCTGAGCGCCACCGCCTGCGCGGGCGCCACCGCGCGGATGAAGCGGCCGATGGAAACCCCGCCGCCCAGCCGCGCGACCGGATAGGCGAGCAGCCAGGCCGCGAGCCCCGCCGCCGAGACGATGATGATATAATGGACAAGCGCACCGATCGCCGCGGTCCCCGCATGGACGCCGACGACAAAGGCAAGCGCGAGCACGCCGAGCGGCGCGAGCCACAGCACCCAGCCGATCATGACCAGCATGGCATCGGCAATCGCGCCGAAAAAGGCGATAAGCGGCTCGCGCTGCGCGGCGGGAAGCCGCGTCACCGCCAGCGCGAAAAGCGCGGTGAACAGGATGAGCGGCAGCAGCGCGTTGCTCGCGGCGGCGGCCACCGGATTGGTCGGCACCACCGACCGCAGGAATTCGGCCAGCCCGGGCGCGGCGGTCACCGCCGCATGCGGCTGCCCCAGCGCCCCCCGCAGCGCGGCGGCGGCGGCCTCGGGCATCGGCCACAGATTGAGGAGCGCTGGCACGAGGATCGCGGCGATCGCGGTCGACAGCCAGAGCAGCCCGATGAACAACGCCACCGAGCGCAGCGCCAACCCGCCGCCGCGCGCGCTGTCGGCGGTGCGCGCAATGCCGGTGATCAGCAGCGCGATCACCAGCGGGATGATCGTCATCTTGAGCGCGTCGAGCCAGAGCCCGCCCACCGGCTCGGCAATCGCGACCGTCGCGTCGAGATAGGCAAAGCCCGTACGGCTGCACAGGATGCCGAGCACCAGCCCGACGACAAGACCCGCTACGATGCGCCAGGCGTGCGCCATGTACGTCCCCCGATGGAATATTCCCCCCGCGCTTAATCCAATTTCTGCAACGGATGAAATGATTTGCGGTCGAAAGACAGTTGCAAAGAATTTGTCGTGTCTTCACAAAGTGATGGCAAATGACAACAATGTCATTACGTTATCGGAATGGTCGGACTCGGAAGTGGAGCGGACTGTGTCGAATAAAAACCGTCAGGGCGCATCAACTGTTGCACCGGGGCATTGGCCCCCCATCACAAGCGCAGCAGCGGTTTGTGGAACCCGCGCCACGCTCATCCATCCCGATCAGCGCTGGCGCATCGCCCTGGCCGAAGCCATCCTGCGCGCCCGCGCGGTCCGCCGTGATATCTTCAACCCCGGCTATTTCGGTGAAGCCGCGTTCAACATGCTGATCGACCTGTATATCTGTCGCCAGCGCGGACGGACCGTCTATCAGAACGATGCCTATATCGCCTCGATGGTGCCGGCGACCACCGCCTATCGCTGGCTGCTCGTGCTGAAGCGCGACGGGATGGTCCAGCTGAGCGGCGATGTATCCGATCGGCGGCGCGGCATCGTTTCGATCACCGATACCGGAGTCGCCCGGGTCGACGCGATGCTCGATGCGTGGGCCGCGATTACCGGCGAGATGATCCACCGCTTTCCACGCGATCTCGCGCCGAACTGAACGCCCCCCCCTAAATCCGGGTCGTCACCCGCAAGCCCCGCTGGCAGACCGTCCGCCGAACACGCGCAGGAAGGAAAACGCCATGGCACGGGATCGCCATTATCGTATCGCCGTCATCGCCGGGGACGGCATCGGCAAGGAAGTGATGCCCGAAGGCGTGCGCGTGCTCGAACGCGCGGCCGCGCTCCACGGCTTTACCATCGAGCAGCAATGGCATGATTTCGCGAGCTGCGACTATTATGCCCGCCACGGCCAGATGATGCCCGATGACTGGAAGGAGCGGATCGGTGCGGCCGACGCCATCTTCTTCGGCGCGGTGGGCTGGCCCGATACGGTGCCCGACCATGTCTCGCTCTGGGGATCGCTGCTCCAGTTTCGCCGCGAATATGATCAATATGTCAATCTGCGCCCCGCGCGGCTGATGCCGGGCGTCCCCTCGCCGCTCGCCGGGCGCGGGCCGGGCAGCATCGATATGTGGATCGTGCGCGAGAATACCGAGGGCGAATATTCCTCGGTCGGCGGCCGCATGTATCCGGGGACCGAGCGCGAGATCGTGCTGCAGGAAACGGTGATGTCGCGCCACGGCGTGGACCGCGTTCTGCGCTATGCCTTCGAACTCGCCAATCGCCGTCCGAACCGGCACCTGACCTCGGCCACCAAATCGAACGGCATCGCGATCACCATGCCCTATTGGGACGAACGCGTGGAGGCGATGGCGGCGCATTATCCCGATGTGCGCTGGGACAAATATCATATCGACATCCTGACCGCGCAGTTCGTGCTCAACCCCGACCGGTTCGACGTCGTCGTCGCGTCCAACCTGTTCGGCGACATCCTCTCCGATCTCGGCCCCGCCTGCACGGGAACGATCGGGGTGGCGCCTTCGGGCAACATCAATCCCGATCGCACCGCGCCGTCCTTGTTCGAGCCCGTCCATGGATCGGCGCCCGACATTGCGGGCAAGGGCATCGCCAATCCGGTGGGGCAGATCTGGTCGGCCGCGATGATGCTCGAGCATCTGGGCGAGGCGGAGGCGGCTGCCGCGATCATGCGCGCGATAGAAACCGTGCTCGCCGATCCCGCGCTGCGTACCGCCGATCTGAAGGGCAGTGCCGATACCGTGACTTGCGGCAAGGCAGTGGCCGAAGCGCTCGGCTGATATGCGCCCATGAAAAAAGGGCGGGGTGGTTTCCCACCCCGCCCCCCGGGAGCATCCGGTATCAGGCGGCCGCCCAGCGCGCGGCGTTCGAACAGGATCCGGCCACCTCGACCGTCGCGCCCGCCTCGCGACGGCGCTTGATCCAGTCCTCGATCATCTCGGCGCAGGTATGATCGACATGGCTCATCCGTTCGAGGTTGAGCTTCAGCCGGTCGCCCTGCGGCGCGGTATCGAGCGCGGCGCTGATCTTGGGCAGCGCGACGAAGGTTGCCGCCCCATCGAGCACGATTTCGGGCGTCTCGCCGTGCAACCTGTTCTCGACGCGCAGCGCCAGCCTGCGGACATGCGGGATCAGTTCGAGCATCGAGAGCGCAAGGCCAACAAGCACACCGGTCAGCAGATCGGTCGCCACCACCATGGTGAAGGTGCCGGCCCAGACGAGCGCGGGCAGCAGACCATAGCGCGAGAAAAGATGGCGGACATGATCGAAGCTCACCAGCTTCCAGCCCGTCACCACCAGCACGCCGGCCAGCGCCGCCATCGGGATCTCGCGCAGCAGCCAGGGCAGGAGCGCGACGAAACCGAGGATCCAGACACCGTGGAGCACCGCCGACAGGCGCGTCACCGCCCCCGCCTGCACATTGGCCGAGCTGCGCACGATCACGCCCGTCATCGGCAGCGCGCCGGCAAAGCCGCACAGCAGATTCCCGACACCCTGTGCGCTCAGTTCCTTGTTGTAATTGGTGCGCACGCCATTGTGCATCCGGTCTACCGCCGCCGCCGACAAAAGCGTTTCGGCGCTGGCGATAAAGGCGATCGCGATCGCGGTGGTGATGATCGTGGGGTTCATCAGCATCGCGCCAAGGCCCGCCATATCGGGCAGGTCGATCGCGCCGGTGATCGATTCGGGCACGTTGACGCGGATCACCTCGAGGTTGAGGCCCGAGGCGAGCAGCGTCGCGGCAACCACGCCGATCAGCGCGCCGGGGATGAGCCGCAGCGATTTCGGGTGCCAGCGGCCCCAGGCGAGCATCGTGCCGATGGTGACCAGACCCGTGATCAGCGCCGCCGGAATTCCGCCGCCCGAAGGCGAGAGCCCCAGGACACGGCCGGGCATGGCGAGCAGATTCTCGATCCCGCCGGCCAGCGGCTTGGCATCGAACAGCACATGGAACTGGCCGACGACGATCAGCAGGCCGATACCCGCGAGCATGCCGTGCACCACGGCGGGGGAAATCGCGCGGAACCAGCCGCCCAGCTTGAACAGCCCGGCGACAATCTGGATCGCGCCCGCCAAGATCAGGATCGGCCCGAGCGCGGACAGCCCCTGTTTCTGGACGATTTCGAAGACGATGACGGCAAGGCCCGCCGCCGGGCCGCTCACCTGAAGCGGTGAACCGGCGAGCATGCCGACGACGATGCCGCCGATGATCCCGGTGATCAGCCCCTTTTCAGGCGGCACGCCCGAAGCGATCGCAATGCCCATGCAGAGCGGCATCGCGACGAGGAAGACGACGACCGACGCGGTAATGTCGCGAACGGCCGTCTTTCCCGGTGCACCGGCGGCGATGCTCATTCCGCGGCCTCGGCAAAGGCGGCGGCGCGGCGCGCCGCGTGCGGCAGCGCAACCGGCAGCGGCTGATCCTCGCGCAGCGGCACGAACTGGCCGGTTGCACCGTCAAGACCAAGCACCAGACCGGCATGGATGTCGACGAACCAGCCGTGCAGCGCGATTTCACCGCGCGCAATGCCCGCCGCCACCGAGGGATGGGTGCGCAGGTGGTTGAGCTGCGCGACGACATTTTCGAGCGATACCGCGCGAATGCGGTCGTCGCGATCGAGCGTGGGATAGCTTTCGTCGACCACCTTGTACGCGGCGGATGCATGGCGCAGCCACGCCGCGACATTGGGCATGCCGGTCAGATCCTGTTCGCAGGCGAGCGCCTTCATCGCGCCGCAGTCCGAATGGCCGCAGACGATGATGTCGCGCACGCCGAGCGCGGCGACCGCATATTCGACGGTCGACGACACGCCGCCATTGGCCTGCGAAAAGGGGGGAACGATATTACCGGCGTTGCGGCAGACGAACAGATCGCCGGGCTGCGCCTGCATGATGTGTTCGGGAACGACGCGCGAATCGGCGCAGGAAATCATCAGCGCCTTGGGGCTCTGCCCGTCGCTCGCCAGACGCGAATAGAGCGCGCTCTGGTTGGGGAAGACCTGCTTTTCAAAGCTGAAAACGCGGCCAATGAGCTCGTTCATGGGGGACTCCTCGACTGGTGCCGGTCACTTCCCGGCTTTCCGTCAAGCTACCCCCCGAGTTTTTCTGCGATGCAGCAATCCTGTAAGAAAATGTTTCCCGCTCAACGATGCGGCAGGCGGATCTCCGCGCGCAGGCCGCCATTGGAACGGTTGCTGAGGATCAGCCGCCCCCCCTCGCGCTTGGCCATGCGGTGCGCGATGGGGATGCCCAGCCCCAGCCCATGGGTATCACGGCTGCGCGCGGGATCGAGCCGCACAAAGGGTTCGAGCACATGTTCCAGCTCGCTTTCGGGAATGCCCGGGCCATTGTCCTCGACGCACAGGGACACATATCCGGGCGACTGTTCCACCGAGACATGCGCGCCATCGGCATATTTGATCGCATTCTCGATAAGGTTTGAGAGAGCACGTTTCAGCGCGAGCGTGCGGACGGTCACCTCAAGATGATCGGGCCCGCGATACGAGGCGTTCTCCCCCATATCGCACATATCGTCGACCAGCGTCTGCGCCAGCACCGCGACATCGGCCTGAACCGGCCTTTCGGGATCGCTGTCGCCCCCGAAATAGGCCATGAGCGAGGCGACCATCGCCTCCATCTCGTTGACGTCCTTTTCGATCGGCGCGCGGACGCTCTGGTCGGCGATCAGCTCGGTGCGCAGCTGCAGCCGCGCAAGCGGGGTGCGCAGATCATGCCCCACCGAGGCGAGCGCCTCGGTCCGGTCGTTGATCGCCTGATGAATGCGTTCCTGCATGACGTTGAACGCGCGCACCACGCGGCGGATTTCGGGAACCCCGGTTTCGGGCACATGCACGCGCTCGCCATTGCCGATCCGCACCGCCGCATCGGCAAGCATCCGCATCGGTGAGAGCATCCGCCCCGCCAGCACCCCGCCGATAAGGATGAGGACAACCGCGGGGATCAGCGAGCGGAGAAAGCCGCTGAAATGGAATTTGGGATGGGTGACGAGCTGCGTCGTCCGGAATTCGAGCTGGCTGCCATCGTTCAGCCGCAACTGGCCGTTGATCACCCCCTCGCGCTCGGGCTTGGCGAGATCGAGACACAGGTCATTCTTGGCGAGGGAGGGCTGGCGCAGCAACATCTGCGCGCGCGTTTCATCGAGCGCGGGGTTGTGCGGCAGCGGCGGCACCGCGTCATCCTGCCAGCGCACCTCAAGCGGCGCGCTCGACAGGCTCGCCGCCAGATCCTCGCGCTCGTCCTCGGGCTCGCCGTTCATCAGCCGCGTCGCAATGGCCAGCTGATCGGCCACGCGGTGCAGTTCCTCGGTATGAACGCGCAGCTGGCTGTCGCGTTCATGAAGGAGCGTGCTGACCGCGACCTCGATGATCAGCGCGAGCAGCAGAATCGCGAAAAAGCCACCAAACAGCCCGACCGACGGACGCAGGGTCAGTCTCACTGGCGGGTGACCGCCGCGCTGAACATATAGCCGACACCGCGCACGGTGACGATCGGCGCGACCGCGCTGGGGCGCGACAATTTGCGCCGCAACCGGCTGACGAGCACGTCGATGCTGCGATCGGAGGAATCACCCAGCCGCGTGCGCGACAATTCGATCAGCCGTTCGCGCGCGATCACGCGCTGCGGATTTTCCAGAAAGGCGGACAGCAGGTCGAACTCGGCCCCGGTCAGGTCGACCACCGCGCCGGTGGGCGAAATCAGCTCGCGCCGGGCAAAGCGCACTGTCCAGCCGTCGAAACCGGCCTGCCCCTGCCCACCCTCGCCGTGCTGGCGATCGAGCCCGCCGCGCCGCAGCACCGCGCGGACACGCGCGATCAGCTCGCGCGTGCTGAACGGCTTGGGCAGATAATCGTCGGCGCCCAGCTCAAGCCCGACGACACGGTCGGTCTCGGTGCCCTTGGCGCTGACGAAGATGATCGGCACCTCGCTGCGCTGGCGGATCTGGCGGCACAGGTCGAGCCCGTTGGTGCCGGGCAGCATGATATCGAGCAGCACCAGATCGACGCTGCCCGCATCGAACGCATTCCACATTTCCGGGGCGGACGATGCGGGCCGGACGCGGTAACCATTCTGCTGCAGCGCGCGCGCGGTGAGCGTGCGCAGCGCGGGATCATCCTCGACAAGCAGAATAACGGGAGCGGACATGCGGCAGATATTTCCAGATTTCGGTTGCCCCCGGAGATAGGAAGCCAAGGCCAGCCTATCCACCCATGCCCGCACCCGGCAACATTTCGTTACACGGGTCTCAGAAATCGAGCTCCATCCGCGTCGCCAGCATGTGCAGCCCGTAATCGCGCCGCCCGCCGAGCAACAGCGCCGCGCGGTCATATTCGAGATAGCCGTAATTGAGGTTCAGACGCAGATAGCGCATCGGCGTCCAGATGAGCGAGGCGAGATAGGCATTCTGCTTGCCGCCGACGAACGGCCCATCGTTGAGGTCGAGATAGTCATAGCGCAGATTGACCTGCCATGCGCCCGGCCCGCCCTTGTCCATCGGGCGTTTCGGACTGGTCGATCCGAAGATGGTGTTGGCATAGGCGCGGCTGTCGCCCTTGGTCAGGAAATAGCCGACCTCGGCATAGCCGCCGAAATAGGAGGGGTTGCGCGCATCGACGACGTCGGGGCGCAGCCAGTTGGCTTCGGCGGCCGCATGCCAGGGGCCATGGATCGCCGCGAATTCGAGGCCGTAGTTCAGCTCTTCGGCGATCGAGGCCGACGGCGTCGCCAGAATGCGGCTGTCGGTGCTGTGCAGGAAGGGCCGCTGGCGATAGGAAATCGGGATGCCCGACAGGCGGTTGAGCTTGCGCCAGTGCGCCGAGCCGCCGAAGTGCAGCTGGGTGGTGCCGACCATGGGGGCATAGACGACGCGGCCATCGAGGCTGAAGGCGTTGTTTTCATCGGCCTTCACACCGTCGCTCGCGGCCAGTGCGTTGATATCGTCGGCGAACACGCCCGCCTGCAGCGTCAGCGCATCGAGCTTGTACTGCGCCGAGATGCCGAGCCGGCGTTCGAAGCCGAACGCATCGGTAAACGCCGCGCGCTCCATGAACGAACCGGTGGTGTCGCCGGTGAGTTCGTCGAGCGACTGGAACTGGTTCTGGTTACCCACCGTGAGCGCCAGATTATCCTTCTTGAAGGTCACGAAGGTGTCGACGAGATCGACCTTGTTGTCCGACAGTTCAAGCTCGAGCTTGTAGCTCAGATTGTCGGTGAACTGCCCTTCGGCGCCCAGCCGGATACGGCGAAACTCGGTGGAAAAGCCAAGGCCCGGATCTTCCTTGGCGCCGGGGCCGCCGACATAGCCGGCATCGACCTGGATGCGCCCCTTGGGCTTGAAGGCGTGGCCGCCATCGACGATCTGGGGAGAACCCTTCCATTCCACCTTGGCACCGGCAAGCTTTGCGGGCTCCGCCTTGGCGGGTGTGCCCGGTGCAGGGGCTGCGGCAGGCGGCGTCGCGGGGGCGGCGGCAACTGCGGTATCAGCGGGCGCCTGCGATCCGTCAGCGGCAAGCCGCGCCTCGATCCTGGCGAGCGATGCCTTCAGCCGTGCCACCTCCTCGCGAAGCGCCGTCGCCTCTTCCTGGCTCAGCGGCTGTGCCGACGCCAGAGAGGGGCAGGCCAGCAAGATTCCCGTGCCCGTTAGCAAGGCAGCCCGCAGCCGCTTCGACATCAAGAAAATCCTTTCGCAGGGTAGGGTTGTCACCGTTCGGAGCGGGCAATTATTGCGGTGCTGTGACAGCGCAATGACCTATTTATTGCACAAAAATGACAGTCAAATAAGCCGGAACCGGCAATATTTTGTTACAAACCATTGGTTTCTAGGCAACATCTGCCGCCTAGGTTCGCGCCATCCCTCCCAATGGACGAACGAACAGATATGTTTTTTTCTTCGCGTATCCTCGCGCCGCTCGCCCTGGCCGCGCTTGCCACCCCCGCTTTGGCGACGACCATCGACCATCAGGTCCCCTCGCCGCAGGGCGCGCTGCAGCTGCGCTACACCCCCGAAATGACGCTCAGCGTGTCGCAGCGGGGTCTTGGCCCGCGCGAAATGCCGCGTTGCGCATGGAAGACCCGCTATGCGCTCGAACGCACGGTCACCCGCGCTGATGGCGCCGTCATCGCGCCGCTCGCGCGCGTCACCCCGCTCGCCGAGCCGCAATCGGGGATGAGCACGGGATCGTGCACCAAGGTCCGCCGCGAAATGGCGAATGGCGGCGCGCTGCCCGAATCGATCCGCAGCCTCGCCCAGACCGAGGCCGCGCGCGATGCAAGGCAGTTCGAAACCGAATTGCCCCAGTTCCTTGCCATGAACCCCTGAGCCGGTGTGACGGGCGAAACAAGACCACAGCCCGTTGCTTTCGATCCCGGCGAATCCCTCTAATCGCCGAGGTTACCCCCCGACAGTGCCGGAAAGGGCACGATCCACGCCTGCGAGACGCGCGATCAGCAGCGCCTCGCCTTCGGCACTGTCGGTTTCGGGCTCATGTTCGATCTCGAACAGCCCGTCATAGCCATCGGCGCGGACGGCATTCAAAAAGGGTACCCAATCGGTGCGCCCGCCGCCCACATCGATGCGCCCGACACTACCATCGCGCGGCATGTCCGCCAGCTGCACCGCGCCGATCAGCCCCTGCACGCGTCGATAGGCAGCGAGTATATCAGCGCCGTCCATCGCAACATGGCCCGCATCGAACATCAGCCGCACCGCCGGATGATCGGCCGCACGAACGATGGCGAGGGCGGTATCGAGGCTGTCGACCAGCATGTCGGGAAGCCAGGCCGCTGCCGTCGCCTCGACGCAGAGCTTAACCCCCGCCCGCGCTGCCCGGTCGCCCGCGCGGCGCAGATTCTCTGCCATCGCGGTCCGTTGACGAAGCAGGTCGGCGTGCGGATCGCGGCCCGTGACGCAGGTGATCACCGTCCCGCCGATCCGCTGCGCGGTTTCAAGGCTGTGCGTCAGCGCGGCATCGAGCGCGGCGCGCGCCTCGGCACCCACCACGCTCCAGCATGGTTGGTTCCAGTGCGCGGGATCATGGACAAAACTTCCCATAACCAGCCCGCGCCTGGTCGCATGGGCCGCGATCCGCGCCTGATCCTCGGGCGCGCGAAACGCGGCGTAATTGTCCTGCACCCCGGCAAAGCCGAGATCGGCGAGCCGGTCGATCTGGTCGAAGGGATCGGCCGAACGCGCGCTGTGGCGAAACAGCGGCGCCTCGGGCCCGCGTAGCCCGAGATGCCCTGTATAGCGCAGCGTCCAGCCCATAGCGTCAGCGCTGGCTGGCGAGGAAGTCGAGCAGCACGCGGTTGAACGCGGCGGGCTGTTCCTGCTGGACGAAATGCCCGGCGCCGTCGATCCCGACAATGCCGGTGAGCCCGGGCACGCGGCGCTCCATCCGTTCGCGCCACTCAGGGAAGAAGCCGAAGGACGGGTCCTTGTCGCCGTACACGAACAAGGTCGGCACGGTCACGTCATGATCGGCCCATGCGCGCCCGATTTCCCAATTGGCGTCCGCCGTCCGGTAGGAATTAAGGCCGCCAATCACCCGCTGCATCATGTCGGGATGGTCATAGCCTTCGACGAACCGGTCGAACTCGGCGCTGCTCAGCCACGGCCAGGGCAGCTCCGGCGCGGGCGGCAGCGCATCGAGATAGCCATGATCGGCGCTTTCCACCCCCACCCAGTTCCACAGATCGCCGTCCGCCGACAGCGCATAGAAATCGCGCTTCAGAAACTCGCGCAAATTCTCGCCCAGCTCGCGTTCGGCGGGGCCGACTTGCTGGAAATAATGGAGGTGAAGGAAATGCTGCTCCGCCATCGCGGCGAACCGCGCCGAGGGCAGCTGATCGGGCGAGGCCATGACCGGCGCGATCGGCGCATCGGCGGGCAGACGCGGCGCACCGCCCAGCATCGCGCGGCCGGCCAGATCATAGTCATAGGGAATGGTCGTCAGCAGCGCGCGGACCCGTTCGGGCGCGCGCACCGCAAGGTTCCACGCATATTGCGCACCGAAATCCTGCCCGACGACATAGGCCTGCTCTGCCCCGAAATGATCGAGAATGGCGAGCAGATAGCGCTGCATATGCGCCGAATCGTAAAGCGCGGGGTCGCTCGGCCGATCGCTTTTGCCATAGCCGAGCGAATCGATCGCGACGGCGCGGAAGCCCGCCTCGGCGAGCGGGCGCATCTGGTGCCGCCACGACCAGGCGAGGCCGGGAAAACCATGCACCATCAGAACGACGGGGCCTTCGCCCTCGACCACCGCGTTGATGGCTACGCCGCCAACGTCAATCCGCTCCTCCACGCCATTCTCTCCCGTTACTTTTTCTGTTCAGGGCCTGTTGTAACCGAGAGCGTATCGGCAGGGTCAGCAGCAATTTTGTCGCAACGTGCTGATACAACCCGTCTTTTCGCGCATCAGGCGCCGCCCTGCACGTTGATCGGCGGGGCGAGCGGGTTGATATTGTCGGGTTTGGGCTGCTGGCCCTTTTCCACCTGCTCGACACCGCGATCCTTTTTTTCGGCTGCCTGCGGTTTCGGGTCCTTGGTCTTGCTGTTCATGATGGTTGGCCTCCGTTTCGTCTTTCCACCCATTGAACCAACCGTCCGCGTGCACCGACGGTTCCGACGCCGCGCACGGCTCGCCGCGTGCGGGAATGCGTTGGAGGATAAACCTTTCCGTTCGGGGCGAAGAGCGCGTGCCGCCGATTCGCTTTTGTCGCCAGCGCCCCTCGCAAAAATGGGTGCCGCAACCAACACACCGGTCAGTAAGCAAGACGATACTGCAAAGTACGGAATTACAAATTACTGTAAAAAAGGATTATTTCGGCAAGACGACAGTCATTGAAAAAGGAAGCCTGTTCTTTCAATTGATTATTGCCGCCTTACCCCGGCACTTGTATCCTTAACCAATCATGCGGGGTGTGGGACTCGCATGGGGTCGCTGAGTTGAGATCCACCTTTTGGGTGGATTTTCTGGTTTTTGAACACACACCGGAACCAATGCGGCTCGTGGGGTAAGAGAGGGAATTACTCGCGGAGCGCCCCGGACCTAAAAGGGGAAGCAGATGATTGATCAGCATTATGGCGCTGCCGGGCTCACCGGCCGTGAATACCAGATCCTTGAGCTTGTCGCTCAGGGTTATTCGGCCAAGGAAGTCGCGCAGCGAATCGATATCGCGCCGCGCACTGTCGAGCGTCATATCGACAATGTCCGCCTCAAACTTCAGGCGCGCAACCGCACCCATATGGTAGCCAAGGCCATTGCCGCGCAAATCCTGTCGATCGAGGGTCGACGCATCCCGGAAATCGCCGCCGCGATCGCCAATGGCCGTTGCCCGGCGGACATGCTGGCCCGCACGCCGATCGGCTATATGCCAGCCGCCGGCGAAGCCGATAAGGCGCCCAAGATCTGGCATTGATGTGCGGTATCGTTGACGCAGCCGCCCTGCCCGGCCCCAAGGCCGGGGATGGCGGTGCGCACGGCCCCGCCATCCTGCCATCCTGACGGCGATCAGCCGCCCAGCGCTTCTTCCGAATAGGCCGCCAGCGGCAGCGCGCTGCCCGACTGGCGAATAAGCGCCTGCTTGCGGAAGAACCGCAGCAAGCCGCTATCCCCCATGCGCGACGGGCCGAGCCCGCTCTTGCCGAAGCTTGACTTCTCGGCTTCCCAGACCAGCCCGGTCAGCGATCCGTCGTTGATCGAGATTCCGCCCGCGCGGATGCGCCGGCCCACGGCCTCGCCCTCTGCAACGCTACCGGCGAACACCGCCGCCGACAGGCCGTAAATCCCCGCATTGGCATGGGCCACCGCCTCGTCGACGGTGTCGAAGATCGTCACCGGAATGACGGGGCCGAAGGTTTCCTCGGCCAGCACCGCCATGTCGGGCGTCACATCGGCAAGCACCGTCGGACGCAGATATTTGCCGCCGCCCAGCGTTTCCACCTGTCCGCCGGCCAGCACGCGCGCGCCCTTCGCCACGGCGTCGTCGAGCTGTTCCTGCACAATTTCGGCCTGCCGCGCGAAGATGAACGGGCCGATATCGCCCTGATGCACATCGGGATAGTTGAGCCGCACCGCCTTGGCGCAGGCGACGAGATGATCGAGAAACGGCTCGGCAATCGCGCGCGCGACATAGATTCGCTCGAGCGACTGGCAGGCCTGCCCGCTGTTGACGATCGACGCGCGCAGCGCGGTTTCGGCGGCCTTGATCGGGTCCGCGCTCGCCAGCACGAGCATCGGGTCCTTGCCGCCCAGCTCAAGGCTGGCCGGGATGAACGCGCGCGCGGCGGCCTCGCCCACCTTGCGGCCGGTGGCGACCGATCCGGTAAAGGCCACGAAATCGACATGCTCGACCAGCGCCGCACCCGTTGCGCCGTCGCCTTCGACCAGCGTCAGCACACCGGCCAGTTCGGGCACTTCGGCAATCGCCGCCAGCAACGGCCGGATGAAGCGCGGGGTGATTTCGGACGGCTTGATCAGCACCGCGCACCCGGCGGCAAGCGCGGGGATGGCGTCGATCAGCGCCAGCGTGAGCGGAAAATTCCACGGGCTGATCACGCCGACCAGATCATAGGGCACCAGCCGGGTGGAGGTGGTGATCGTCGGAATCCCGGTGGCGCGGTCGTTCACCTCGCTGCGCGCGATGATCTCGGGCGCGCTGTCCGCCCAGCGGAGCAGGGTGCGCGCCATGGTATCGACCTCGATCACCGAGATCGCGGCGCGGCCGGTATCGTCGGTCAGCGCGGCGATCAGCGCATCGCGGTGACGGCCGATCGCATCGGCCAGCGCGCGCAGCTGCACGGCGCGCGCCTGCGGCGTGGCGGCCGCCCAGCCGGGCTGCGCCGCGCGTAGGTGCGCAGCAACCGCGCCCAGGGCCGCGGAATCGAGCGGTTCGATGCTGTAATCGGGTTCACCGGTACGCGGATTTACAACGGCAAGGCTCATGCCTGCGCCTCCCATGCGGATACGATCTCATTGCCCGGCGCAAACCACGCCTCGGGCCGCGCCGCGAGCTCGCCGATCAGCTTTTCAAAGGCCGAAATGCGGTAGGGCAACGCCATGATATAGGGGGTGATGTGGAGCGGCAGCACGCGCCCGCCATGCGTCTTGGCTTCTGCCGCCAGCCAGTCGAAGGCATCGATCATCTGCTGGGCATAGCTGTCGGCCGATTGCTGCTGGACGGTGATGATCTGCCGGTCGGACAGTTCATGGTTCAGCGGCAGGTTGACCAGTCCATTGGCAAAGCGCCAGGGCAGTTCGTCGTTCGCCCAGTCGCACGCATAGCGGAAACCCGCTTCCTTCAGCAGCGCAGGCGTGTTCCAGCTCTGCGACCGCGCGATCGACAGCCAGCCTTCGGGGCGCTTGCCCGTCGCCTTTTCAAGCGACGCGATCGCCCCCTCGATCAGCGCGCGCTCGTCCTTGATCGGCAGGCCGGTCGCGATCGTGCCGTTCATGTCGGTCGAATGCGCGATGATCTCGTGCCCGTCCGCCACGATGTCGCGGATCAGTTGGGGGTAACGGTCGGCAATCGCGCCGTTGGTGGCAAAGGAACCGCGTACCCCCGCCTTCTGGAACGCATCCAGCAACCGATACATGCCGATGCGCGTGCCATATTCGCGCGCCGTATAGTGGCGATAATCGGGATAGCTGGTCTGCATATGGCCCGGCGCGCGGAACGGCTTGTCCGTCGGCGTGATCGGAAACCATTCCAGGCTGACGCACAGCCACACCGCGACCGACTTGCCCTCGGGCCAGGCGACGGGCGGACGCGAAAAGATCGACGACCATGGATAAAGGTCATGGTCATACCCCTCCCGGCGCTTGGGATATTCGAGATAGGCGGGATCAAGCGCCATTGAGGGCCTCCGCATAATGATGGGCGTAATAATGGTCGGCGATCTCGCCCGCGCGGGCGATCCAGGCGCGGCCATCCTCGGCAATATGGCGGAGCACCTCGGCAAAGGGGCCGATGCGGTGCGGCTGACCGATCAGATAGGCGTGAAGCGGAATGCACATCACCGTGCCCGATTCCGCGCCTTCCTCGGCCAGGCGCTCATATTGCCGGATCAGCGTATCGGCATATTCGCGCGGGGACATGTTGTAGACGAAGAAGCCGTAATGGTCGTTGACCTCAAGGCTGTACGGGATCGAAACGAGCTTGCCCGTCTTCACATGCACCGGCTGGGGCTGATCGTCGTGATAAAGGTCGCACGTATAGTCGAGCCCATATTCGGCGATCAGATCGAGCGTGCGCGGCGTGTGGGTGAGCGCGGGGGCGAGCCAGCCGCGGATCGTCTGCCCGGTCGCCTCGCGCACGGTGCGGATCGAATCCTCGATGATCGCGCGTTCCTGCGCCTCGTCCATCCCATAGGAATAACGCGTGTTGTAGATGCCGTGGCTGAAGAATTCCCAGCCGCGCGCGTTCGCATCGTTCACCACCTCGGGATGGTGCTGGCACAGCGCCACCGACAGCGAAACCGAACCCGGAAAGCCGTATTTCGACATCGCCTCCGCCATGCGCCAGTGCGACACGCGGTTCGAATGATCGCGGTGCGAAAAGCCCACAACATCGGGGTGCGGCTTGGTCCAGCTCTTGCGCAGCGGATTGGCGGGCGGGTCGATCTCGTAATATTCGAGATTGGGCGCCACCCAGACGGCAACCTTCTTGCCGCCCGGCCATGTAATCCTGGGGCGGCCGCGATAGGGCGCGAAATCATACAGGCCGGGATCGGCTTCGCCTTCGCGCATCAGCGGGCCTCCAGCCAGTCGATCACGGTCTGTACCGGTTCGACATCGGCATATTTCAGCTGAAGATCGGTCAGATTGGCGAAGTGATAGCTTTCATGCTTGTCGGCGCTGGTTTCGATCGGAACGATCGTGCGGAACCCATAGGACAGCGAATCCACTGCGGTCGCGCGCACGCAGCCAGAGGTGCTGCCGCCGGTGACGACAACCGTATCCACCTTGTGCCAGCGCAGATAGCTGGCAAGCGGCGTCTCGAAAAAGGCCGAGGGCATGCGCTTGGTGTATTCAAGGTCGTTCGCGTCGATCTCGCAGCGCGGATCAAAGGCGTGGCGCTCGCTGCCATATTTGATGTTCTGCAGCGAATCCGGGGTGTTGGTGCGCGTGCCCCAGACGCCGGCATCGCCCGCATCGTCCTTATAGCCGACGCGGCTCCAGATCACCGGCATGCCCTTGGCACGGGCAAGGCGCGAAATGATGTTCACATATTCGATCTGGCGCGGATCGGTCTCATACGCCGTCTTGAACATGTCCGTGCGGGTATAGGCCTGCTGGAAATCCACGTTCACGATGGCCAGCTTTTCCCCGAAGCCGAACTTGTTGCGCGCCGGGTTCGCCATGACTTCCTCAAAGATCTGACGCGCCGTGCGACCATCGCAAACCATCTGGGTCCCGATCAGTGTCATTATGCCTCCTGCGAACTCGTGATTCGTACGATAGTTGAAGAAAAGGACTTGTCGAGCGGAATTTGTCCGGACAAATTAGGCGCCATGAGCATCACCCGTCACTTCATTCGCGTCGGCGATCGCCGAGTTCATTATCGCAAGGCCGGTCAGGGCCCGACCTTGCTGATGATCCACCAAAGTCCGCGCAGTTCGGCCGAATATGAACCGCTGATGGAAAAATGGGGGCAGCACTTCACGTGCATCGCGCCCGACTCGCCGGGCTTCGGCCAGTCCGATCCGCTGCCGGGCAATCCGGAAATTGACGACTTTTCAACCGCGCTTGTCGACCTGCTCGACGCGCTCGGCATCGCCAGGACGGCCGCCTATGGCTTCCACTCGGGCGGCATCATCCTGGTGGGCGCGGTCAAGCGCCATCCGGACCGTTTCACGGCGCTTGCCACCGGCGGTTATGCGATCTGGACGCCCGAAGAATCCGCGATTTTCGACAAGGGCTATCTGCCCCCCTTCCAGCCCAGCGCCTACGGCGAGCACCTGACCTGGCTGTGGAACCGGATCATCGAACAGACCTGGTTCTTCCCCTGGTTCGACGTGCGCCACGGCGCGCGAATCAGCGTCGCGCACGACGATCCGGTCAAGACCGATGCGGTGATCCGCGACATGCTCGACAGCGGCGATGCTTACCGCGCCGGCTATGGCGCGGTGCTCCGCGCGCCGCGCGATATTCCGGCGGTCGATGCGCAGACCATCCCCGTGCTGATCGCGGCCTATAATGGCGATCCGCTGCAGGCGCATATCGCGCGCCTCGGCGAACTGCCGCCAAGCTGGCGCGCCGAAGCGGTGGCAACCCCAACCGATCTCGAAGACGCCTGCCTTGCCCATCTGCTTGCGGCCGAAACCGTGCCGATCCCGACCATCGCCGAAAGCCGCGACGGCGGCTTTGCGCATGTCGCGGTGCCGGGTTTCGACGGCCTGATCCACTGGCAGGGCCAGCGCGATGCCGACACCA
This sequence comes from Sphingomonas sp. C3-2, assembly GCF_033025475.1. NCBI lineage: Bacteria > Pseudomonadati > Pseudomonadota > Alphaproteobacteria > Sphingomonadales > Sphingomonadaceae > Sphingomonas > Sphingomonas sp. C3-2. The sequence goes on along the minus strand of NZ_CP130322.1, from coordinate 2,001,564 downwards.
TCGTCTTCCATGCGCCCGGCCGCGCCGCCGAACTGATCGACACCACCGATACGCTGGCGATCGACCTGCCCGGCCACGGCCTGTCCGACAATTGGCAAGCCGGCTACACCCCCGATCTCGCGGGCTGGAGCGCGGTCGCCGCAGCGGCCATCGCCGCGATCTCGGGCGCAAAGGCGCCGCAAATCATTGGTGAGGGCTTCTCCGCACTCCTCGCGGGCGCCATTGCCGCGCGCATCAACGCGCCGGGCTGGGGCGCGATCGCCGCGCATATTCCGCAGGCGGCCGATGCCGAACGCTGGGCCGATCAGGCAATCCCCGATCAGACGCCCGACCGCTTCGGCGCATATCTGAACGCCGGCTGGAGCGCGGTGCGCGGTGCGCACTTCTTCTGGCCGTGGTTCGAGGCAAAGCACGCCAACGCCATTCCGTTCGAAGCCGAAGACATCGCGCCGGAAGCGCTTGCCGCCGAACATCGCAGCCTGATCCGCGCCCGCGCAGGGCGCGCGCTTCTCGGTGCGCTCGTCGCGGCGGACCGCGATGCGATCATCGCCGCCGCCCCCGCCATCACCCGCTGGGAAAAGGCGGATTGGGCCACCGGCCGGACCGACATCTGGGCACCTGAAGGTTTTTAAAGGGAGAAGATAATGGGTATTCGTGAAGACATGCCGCTGCTGGCACGCCATGAGGGCGTGTGGGACGGTGTTTACACCTATTACAACGCTGCCGGCGAGAAGATCGACGAGCATAAGTCGCGCCTGTTCTGCCGCTTCAAGGACGACAGCGACACGCCCTATCACCAGACCAACCATTATATCTGGGACGATGGCCGCACCGATGTGCGCGATTTCCCGGCCACCTATGCCGACAAGCGCGTGTGGTGGGACAATGATCTGATCAAGGGCTGGGCCGCCGAAGTCGGTCTCGACGAATATAACCGCACCGTGATGCTCTACTGGCAGCGCCAGGGCGACCCCAGCCTGTATCTCTACGAGATGATCCAGCTTTCGGACGACGGCCAGACGCGCTGCCGCACCTGGCACTGGATCCGCAACGGCCTGCTCGAAACCCGCACCGCCATTCAGGAAAAGCTCGTCAGCCGCGACTGGGCCGCTCTTGAAAAGGAAATGGAGAATCAGGCTGCCTGATCCTCGCACCCTGTTCGGGAAAATCTGGGACCGGCACGTCGTTGCCGGTCTCTCCGGTGGCGCCGAACTGATCGCCATCGACCGGATCTTCCTGCATGAACGCACCGGTGCCGCCGCCTTGAACAGTCTCAAGGCGGCCAACCGGACGGTCGCCGATCCCGCGCGCGTCTTTTGCGTGATGGATCATATCGTCGACACGCGCCCGGGGCGCGGGGATCAGACGCTGATGCCCGGCGGGCAGGCGTTCATCACCGAAACCCGTGCGGCGGCGACCGAAGCCGGAATCACGCTGTTCGACGTGACCGACCCCGATCAGGGGATCGTCCATGTCGTCTCGCCCGAACTGGGGATCGTGCTGCCCGGCTGCACGCTGATCGCGCCCGACAGCCACACCTGCACGCAGGGCGCCTTTGGGGCGCTGGCCTGGGGCATCGGCTCGTCCGAGGCCGAACATGCGATGGCCACGGGCACGCTGCGCCTCACCCGCCCGAAAACGATGCGCGTCGCCTTTACCGGCACGCTGGCACCGGGCGTTACCCCCAAGGACATGATCCTGACGCTGATCGCGCGCCACGGCGCCGGCGGCGGCAAGGGCTATGCCGTCGAATTCACGGGCGATGCGGTCACCGCGCTCGACATGGAAGGGCGCATGACGCTCTGCAACATGGCCACCGAATTCGCCGCGATGACGGGCATGATCGCGCCCGATCAGAAGACGTTCGACTGGATTGCCGGCCGCCGCTACGCGCCCAGAGGGGCGGTGCTCGACCGCGCGATCGCCGAATGGCGGACGCTCGCCTCCGACGCGGACGCCGCGTTCGACACCGACATCACCATCGACGCCGCCGCCATCGAACCGATGGTCAGCTGGGGCACCTCGCCCGAACACGCCACCGGCATTTCGGGGCAGGTGCCCGCCGACGCGCCCGAACGCCCGCGCGCCTATATGGGTGTGGAACCGGGGCAAAAGCTGGCCGGCATCCCCATCGACGCCGCCTTTATCGGCAGTTGCACCAATGGCCGCCTGTCCGATCTGCGCCGTGCCGCCGCGCTGCTGAAGGGCCGCCATGTCGCGCCCGGCGTCAAGGCGCTCGTCGTCCCCGGATCGATGGCGGTACGCCGCGCCGCCGAGGCCGAGGGGCTCGACCAGGTCTTTACCGCAGCCGGGTTCGAATGGCGGATGAGCGGATGCTCGATGTGCTTTTATGCGGGCGGCGAAAGCTTTCCCGCCGGATCGCGCGTGATCTCGTCCACCAACCGCAATTTCGAGGGGCGTCAGGGCCCCAATATCCGCACCCATATCGCCAGCCCCGAAACCGTCGCCGCCAGCGCGATCGCGGGCCATATCGCCGATCCGCGGGAGATTGCGGCATGACCCCCTTCACCACTGTCACCTCGGTCGCGGCGCCGCTAATCCGCGACAATATCGATACCGACGCCATCATCCCCTCGCGCGAGATGAAGAGCACGGGCAAGACCGGCCTTGCCGAGGGGCTGTTCTCCGCCTGGCGCTATCTGACGCCGGGGGGACGCGATCCCAACCCCGAATTCGTGCTCAACCAGCCCGCATTCGCACAGGCTGAAATTCTGCTGGGGGGCACGAATTTCGGCTGTGGCTCCAGCCGCGAACACGCGGTCTGGGCGCTTGCCGAATATGGCATCCGCGCGGTGATCGCGCCCAGTTTCGCGCCGATCTTCGCGGGCAACTGCACGCGCAACGGCATTGTCCCGCTGGTGCTCGCCGAGGCGGCCGTTGCCGCCATCGCGCAGGATGGCGGGCCGGTGACGATCGATCTCGCGGCGCAGACGGTGACGCTCGCCAGCGGCACCGAGTGGTCGTTCGAGATCGGCGCCGAGGCCAAGGCCATGCTCTACGAAGGGCTCGACGCGATCGATCTCACCCTCAAGAACCAGGCGGAAATCGCCGCCTTTCAGGAGGCCGACAAAGCCGCGCGCCCCTGGATCTATCTCGGAGACGTTCAACCATGACGCGCATTCATATCAGCGAAGTCGGCCCGCGCGACGGCCTGCAGAGCATCGACCGGGTGATGCCGCTCGAAGCGAAAAAGGCCTGGATCGCCGCGGAAGCCGCCGCCGGCGTGCCCGAAATCGAGGTCGGCAGCTTCGTGCCGCCCAGCCTGCTGCCCCAGATGGCGGACACCGCCGAACTGATCGCCTTCGCCAGGGGGATTGAGGGGCTGTCGGTTGCCGCGCTCGTCCCCAATCTGAAGGGCGCCGAACGCGCGATCGCAGCTGGGGCGGAAAAAATCTCCATCCCCTTCTCGATGTCCGAAACGCACAGCCTGAAGAATGTCCGCAAGGATCACGCCGCGATGCTCGCCGAAATCCGCGCGATCGCAGATCTCGTCGCGCAGCAGCCCGAAGCCACGCGCCCGCATTTCGAGGTGGGTCTCGCCACCGCGTTCGGCTGCACGATCGAGGGGCCGGTGAGCGAAGACGCTGTCCGCCGCCTCGCCGGGGCCGCGATCGAAGCGGGCGCGCGCGAGGTCGGGCTGTCGGACACCACCGGTTACGCCAATCCCGCGCAGGTGAAGCGCATGGTCCGCGCGATCAAGGCGGATATCGGCGCCGATCGGCTCAACACGCTCCACCTTCACAACACCCGCGGCCTTGGCCTCGCCAACGCGCTGGCCGGGCTTGAGGAAGGCATCACCACGCTCGATTCCTCGCTCGGCGGGCTGGGCGGCTGCCCGTTCGCGCCCGGCGCGTCGGGCAATATCGTCACCGAGGATCTGGTCTTCATGCTCGAGGCGATGGGCTTCGACACCGGGATCGATCTCGAAAAGCTGCTCAAGGTGCGCAGCATCATCGCGGACGCGCTGCCCGGCGAGCCGCTTTACGGTTTCACCCCCGATGCGGGTCTGCCGCTCGGCTTCGGAAAGGTTGCAGCATGAACACGCCCGCACCACTTGCAGGCATCAAGGTTGTCGAATTCACGCATATGGTGATGGGCCCGGCGGCGGGCGCGATGCTCGCCGCGCTGGGCGCGGAAGTGATCCGCGTCGAACCCGCCGAGGGCGACAAGACACGCACGCTGCTCGGTTCGGGATCGGGCTATTTCCCGATGTACAACCGCCACAAGAAGAGCATCTCGCTCGATCTGAAATCGGCAAAAGGGCTGGCCATCGCCCAGAAGCTCGCCGCCAAGGCCGATATCCTGATCGAAAATTTCCGCCCCGGCGCGCTCGAAAAGCTCGGCCTTGGCTACGACGCGCTGTCGCAGGCCAATCCGCGCCTCATCTATTGCTCGGCCAAGGGCTTCCTCCCCGGCCCCTATGAAAAGCGCACCGCGCTCGACGAAGTCGCGCAGATGATGGGCGGGCTCGCCTATATGACCGGCCCGCCGGGACGCCCGCTTCGCGCCGGCTCCAGCGTCATCGACGTGACGGGCGGCATGTTCGGCGTGATCGGCGTGCTCGCCGCGCTTGAGGAACGCCACCGCACGGGCAAGGGCAAGCTCATCCAGGCCTCGCTCTTCGAAACCACGGTCTTCCTCGTTGGCCAGCACATGGCGCAGCTTGCCGTCACCGGGAAGGCGGCGAACCCGATGCCCGCGCGCATTTCGGCCTGGGCGATCTACGACGTGTTCGAAACCAGGGACGATCCGGTGTTCATCGGCGTCGTCACCGACGGGCTGTGGGAGAAATTCTGCGCGCTCTTCGGGCTCGACGCGCTCTGGGCCGATGAAGGCTTGCGCAAGAACAACGACCGCGTGCTCAAGCGCGATCAGATCCTGCCGCAGATCCGCGAACTGATTGCAGGCTTCACGCGGGACGAGGTGATCGCGCGCCTCGAAGGCACCGGCCTGCCCTTCGCGCCGATCGGCAAGCCCGAGGACATGTTCGACGATCCGCACCTCGCCGCCACCGGCGCGCTCGAACCCGTCACATTGGCCGATGGCCGCGAAACCCGCCTGCCCGCGCTGCCTATCGCGTTCGACGGCCAGCTCGCGGCGGCCGCGTCGGTCCTGCCCCAGCCGGGTGCCGACACGCGCGCCATCCTCGCCGATCTCGGCCTCAGCGAAGACGAAATCGCCGATCTCGCCGCCTGAGCCTCGCCCCCAAGCAAAACCGCCTCCGGAAAAACCAGTTTCCGGGGGCGTTTTTGTGTCCGGCTGGCGCGCGCAGACTAAATCGCCGGGGCCGCGTTAACTTTTCCCGCGAAAAACCGGATCAACGGTTGCCAATTCTGCATCTGCCCTGCATTGAATAGCCATCTTTCGGATGGTGCGCGGTGCAGGAACCCTGCCGCATTTCGGCACCAATAAAGGCAGGTGCTGAACTCGTTCGATGCTGATCTGGATACTCCTGATCGCCTTAACCGGCAGCTGCCTTGCCAGCCCCGTGTCGCGCCTTGCGGGGCGCTGGGCGGGCTGGGTCCTCGCACTCCTCCCCGCCGGTCTGTTCGTCGCCCTGATTGCCGCCGCGCCCGTCATGGAACGCGGCTGGGTGCTGGGGGACGGGCTGAACTGGGCGCCGCATCTCGGCATCTACCTCACCTTCCGGCTCGACGGCTTCTCGTTCATGATGTCGTTGCTGATCACCGGCATCGGTGCGCTCGTCGTCATCTATTCGGGCGCCTATATGAACGAGAAATCGGCATCCGACCGGGGCCGTTTCTTCACGCTCATCCTGCTGTTCATGACCGCGATGCTCGGCGCGGTGCTGGCCGACAATCTGATCGTCATGCTCGTCTTCTGGGAAGCGACGAGCATCCTGTCGTTCCTCCTCATCGGGTTCGACGGCAAGAATGTCCGCTCGCGGCGGTCGGCGCTGATGTCGCTCTATGTCACCGCCTTTGGCGGGCTGGCGCTGCTCGCCGCGATCCTGATGATCGGGCAGGTGCTCGGCACCTATTCGCTCGGCGACATCAAGGAACGCATCCCCGAACTTGCCGCCAGCCCGATGGTCGTGCCGATCCTCGCCGGGATCATGATCGCCGCTTTCACCAAATCGGCGCAGTTCCCGTTCCATTTCTGGCTGCCCAACGCGATGCAGGCGCCCACCCCCGCCTCGGCCTATCTCCATTCGGCGACGATGGTGAAGCTCGGCATCTATCTGCTCTCGCGGTTCGAGCCGCTGATCGCCGCGGTGCCCGGCGGGCGGCAGACGTTGATCGCGGTGGGCGCGCTCTCGATGCTGATCGCCGCGCTGCAGGCGCTGCGCGCGGAAAACTTCAAGACCGCGCTCGCCTATTCCACCATCGCCTCGCTCGGCATTCTCGTCACGCTGATCGGGCTCACCGGCCCGGCGTCGAGCGTCGCGATGGTCGGGTTCCTCTTTGCCCATGCGCTCTACAAGGCCGCGCTCTTCTTTTGCGCCGGCTCGGTGCTGCACGCCACCGGTCTCAGCACGCTCAGGTCGATGGGCGGGCTTGTGCGCTATCTGCCGCTGACCGCGCTCGCGACATTGCTCGCCAGCCTGTCGATGGCCGGGCTTCCGCCCTTTTTCGGCTTCATCTCCAAGGAATTCCTGTTCCAGGCGCAGCTTGAAAGCACGCCCGAACTGCTCCCCATGGCGATTATCGTGCTCGTCAACGCGGTGATGGTGGGGGTTGCCTCGGTCATCACGCTGCGGCCCTTCTTCCTCAATCGCGGCAAGGTCAGCGAACTGCGCCACGGCGAAAGCGTGGGGCTGGTGCTCGGCCCGCTCGTGCTCGCCTTTGCCGGGCTGTTCCTCAGCCTCGATCCCGAATGGGTGACCGCCAATGTGCTGCGCCCCGCCGCAGTCGAGGTTTATGGCCGCGCGGTCGAGGTGAATGTCTCGCTGTGGCACGGATTGACGCCGATGCTGCTGCTCAGTCTGGTCGTCGTCACGATCGGCGGGCTGATCGCGCTCAACTGGAAACGCATCCATTTGCGGCTGCGCGGCAGCAACTGGTTCGAACGCGCCGGGGTCGAACAATTCTACGAACGCGCGATCCTCACGGTGTTTCGCGGCGCGCGCGCGCTCACGCGCACGATTCAGCACGGCGATCTGCGGCGCCATCTGCTCGTCGTCATCGCGGCCACCGCGCTGCTCCTGCCCACCGCCTGGCTCGCCGCCGGAATCGCGCCGCGCCTGCCCCAGCCGACACCCATCGAATGGGGGGCGTTCCTCATCGCGGCGATCGGCGTGGTCGGGGCGCTCGCCGCCGCCTGGATGCGCGGGCTCGTCTCGGCGATGATCGCGGTCGGGCTCACCGGTTTTTCGGTGGCGATCGGCTTCCTGCTCAACGGCGCGCCCGATCTGGCGCTCACCCAATTCTCGGTTGAGGCGCTCATCGTGGTGATGCTCACCGCGCTGCTCCTCGCCATCCCGCTCGGCATTCCGCCCACGCGCCGCTACCGCGAGCGCAGGCTCGACATCATCCTCTCGGTCGTCGCCGGGCTCATCATGTTGGTTGCGCTGCTCGACATGGCGGCGGGCGGCAATGACGGCGCGGTTTCCGCCTTTTTCGGCGCCGAAAGCTATGTCGCGGCCAAGGGGCGCAATGTCGTCAACGTCATCCTCGTCGATTTCCGCGCGTTCGACACGCTGGGCGAAACCATGGTGATCGGCATGTCGGCGATCCTTGCCTGGTCGCTGCTCGGCCCGCGCCTGTACGAACCGCTGAGCAGCCCGCGCGCGCGGCGCCAGCCCGCCTTCATCCTGGTAAAGACGGCATGGCTGTTCTTCTGGGTGCTGCTCGCGCTGTCGGTGTGGATCATGCTGCGCGGCCATAACGAACCGGGCGGCGGCTTTATCGGCGGGCTCGTCGCCGCGCTCGCCTTTGCGATGATCGCGCTTGCGCATGGGATCGACCGTGCCCGTATCGCGCTCCATTTCCATCCGCTTTCCGTGATCGGCGCGGGAATGCTGCTGGTGCTCCTCGCCGGACTTCCGGGATTTTTTGAACGCGGCGCCTATCTCGTCCAGCCCTGGTACGAATTGTCGCTCGGCGGCCTCGTGCTCAAGACGAGCACCACGATGGTCTTCGATCTCGGCGTCTATGTCGTCGTGCTCGGCGCGGTCCTCTCCTTCCTCTTCGGGCTGCAAAGGGGGGCCGAACGGTGAACATCGTCTATGCGCTCATGGCCTCGATCCTGTTCGGCTGCGCGATCTACATGATCCTGTCGCGCCATCTGGTGCGACTGCTGCTCGGGCTGTCGCTGCTCACCACCGCGACCAACATCATCATCTTCCAGGCCGGGCGGATCAAAAGCGCGGCGCCGCCGCTGATCGACGAAGGCGCAAAGACGCTGGGGGCCAGCGCCGACCCGCTGCCGCAGGCACTGGTGCTCACCGCGATCGTCATCGGCTTTGCGCTCACGCTCGTCCTCGCCACGCTCAGCTTGCGCGCCTGGCGCGGCGAACGCACGCTCGATGCCTCGCAGATGCGCAGCGCCGCCGAACTGGGCAATCCCGACGAACCGGGGAAGCGCGCGGGATGAATCTGACCGGCCTTCTGCTTATCGCCCCCGTGCTCGTCCCGCTGCTGGGCGCCGCGCTCACCGCGATGCTCTATGGGCGTCCGCGCGCGCAGCGGCTGGCGATGGAAGCCAGTGTCGGGCTCATGGCGCTTGCCTCGCTCCTGCTCTTCGTCACCGTCCAGCGCGAGGGCGCGGTGGTGATGACCTTTGGCGGATGGCCGCGCCCCTTCGGTATCAGCTTTGTGGGCGATGCGCTCGCCGCGCCGCTCTCGCTCGTCACCGCGCTCATTGGCGTCGCCGGGGCAATCTATGCCCGCGCCGAGGTGGCGGCGCGCCGCCGCCGTGCGGGCTTCGACGCGCTGTTCCTCGGGCTGCTCGCCGCAGTCAACGGCGCGTTTCTGACCGGCGATCTGTTCAACCTCTATGTCTGGTTCGAACTGATGCTGCTCACCGCGCTCGGGCTCATCACGCTCGATCGGCGCAAGGCGCAGATCGACGGGGCGATCCGCTACGCCGCGATCAGCATGCTCGGCGCCACCTTCATCCTTATCGGCATCGCCTTTGTCGTCGCCGAAGCCGGCACGCTCGACCTCGCCGATCTCGCCGCGCGGACGCGGACGACGGATCCGTCGCTGTCGCTCGTCACCGGCGGCGTGCTGATGCTTGCCGGCTTCATGCTGAAGGCAGGGCTCTTCCCCTTCTTCTTCTGGCTGCCTGCGTCCTACCACACCGCGCCGGTCGCAGCCTCGGCGGTGTTCGCCGGGCTGCTCACCAAGGCGGGCTTCTACGCGGCGCTGCGCGTGCTGATCTCGCTCTTCGGCGTTCGCATGCTGCCGGGCTTTTCCGAAATCATCGCGGTCATGGCGTGCTGCACCATGCTCATCTGCGTCGCGGGCGCGCTCGCGCAGACCGATCTGCGCCGCCTCTTCGCCTTCCACATCATCGCGCAGGTCGGCTATATGGCGATGGGCCTGTCGATCGCGACGGCGGCGGGCGTCCAAGCGGCGATCTTCTACATGATCCATTCGATCATCGTGCAGACCAATTTGTTCTTTGCGGCCGGCGCCATCGCGCGCGCCGATGGCAGTTTCGACCTGCGCACCGCGGGCGGCATCGCGCGCTCGCAGCCCTTGCTCGCGATGATGGTCGCCGTGCCCATCCTCTCGCTCTCGGGCATCCCGCCACTATCGGGCTTTTGGGCCAAGTTCACCGTGATCGACGCCGCGTTCGAGGCCGGGCGCGGCTGGCTCGCCATCATCGCGATCCTTGCCGGGCTGCTCACGATCATCTCGATGGGCGCGGTCTGGGCGCTCGGTTTCTGGCAATCGCGGATCGGCGGGCGGATCGCGCGCCCCGTGCCCACCGCCATGCTCATCGCCATCGGGCTGCTGTCGTGCGCCACGGTGCTGATCGGGCTGCTGCCCGGGCTGATATGGGATGTCGCGGGCGCCGCCACGCAGGCGCTCGGGGTGGCCGCATGATCCGCCTGCTGCGCAAGCTGCGCGCGCTCGTCGCGCTCGCCGCCATCTTCCTCTACGATATCGTCATTTCCTCGCTCGCGGTGGCAAGGATCGTGGTCACGCCGGTTCCGGCGCAGGCGCCGGCGATCGTCAGGATCCCGGTAGACCTGCGCACCGAATGGGGCGTGGCGATGTTCGCCTATTTCACCTCGCTGACGCCGGGTTCGACCTGCCTGCACGTCTCCGCCGACCGCAAGCAGCTTTATCTCCACATGCTCGACGCCCCTTCGTCCGACGCCGCGATCCGCCGGTTCAAGACGCTCTATGAACGCTGGATTGGGGAGCTGGAGGCATGACCGGCTTTCCCACCCAGGCCTTTGCCAACCTCGTCATCCTGCTGCTCACCATCCCGCTCGCGCTGGCGGCGTGGCGCATGGTGCGCGGCCCCGGCGTGGCAGACCGCTTCGTCGCGTTCGACATGCTCACCGCGGTTGCGGTCGCGCTTTCGGCGGCGGCGGCGGTGGCCACCGGCTACGGCGCCTTTCTCGACGTGGGGCTTGGCCTTGCGCTCATCAATTTCGTCGCGAGCGCCGCCCTCGCGGCCTTTCTCGAACGCAAGGGAACGGGCGATGACTGAGCTGTTGGGCGCCGCGATGATCTGTGTCGGGCTCGTCTTCCTCACGCTTGCCGCACTCGGCGTGGTCCGCCTGCCCGATGCGTTCCAGCGCATGCACGCCTCCACCAAGGCAGGCACCTTGGGCGCGGCGCTGATCGTGCTGGGCGCGGTGCTGCTCAGCCGCGATCTCGGCCTGTCGACCGCAGCGATCACGATCCTTTTCCTGCTGATGACGCTGCCCGTCGCCGCCCAGTTACTCGGCCGCGCGGCCTATATCTCGGGCGCGGACCTGAAACTCACCCGCCCCGATCCGCTCGAGGGCGTGGTCGAACGCCAGGACGCCCCGCTCGAAGAACGCGCCGGCCCGCCCGATCGCCGCGAAGCCTGATTTTCCGCGCTCAGCTCTGAAAGACGATCGGGTCAACCTTTCCGGCCAGTTCGGCGGGCTTCACCGTCAGCTTGGCGAGCGTCGGCAGATCCTCGCTGAACTTCTTCGGGGTCAGCCCGGTGAACTGCTTGATCTCGCGGATGAAGTGCGACTGATCGTAGAAATTGTCGCCGATCAGATCCCCCATCTCGACCTCGCCGCGCGCCAGCTTGGTGGCGGCGCGAATGGCGCGGTATTTGCGTGAGAGCAGCTTGGGCGGAACGCCGTAAAGCCGCTTGCACTGCCGCTCGACCTGCCGGCGCGACAGCCCCACCGCGTCAACCAGATCCTGCACATCGGGCGACAGCGCGCTTTCCAGCCACTGATCGACGATCCGGGTAAAGGCGATCGGCGTTTCCTCGACATGCTTCTCCAGCGCGCGCATCACCCGGTTGCCGATCGCCACCTTGGCCTCCAGCCCGTCGGCCGCGCGCAAATCGGCAAGCGCCGCTTCCAGCTGGGGCCCGAACAATTGCGTGGCATCGATCGCGCGGTTGACCAGCGTCGACGCCTCGAACCCCATCAGCACGCCCCAACCGGCGGGCAACAGCCCCGCGCCAAAGATGCGCACCGGCCCCGTCGCACGGATGCGGGTATTGCCGGTGGTGGGGCCGACGATCGTGATCGGCGCCGAACTCGCCTCATGCCCGTCGGCGAAGGTGTAGTGCCCCTCGCCCGAAAGCATGAAGCGGATCTGCGCGAAATCGGCGCGTTCGACATCCTCGAACACGGGAACGGGCGCATGGAATTCGTAAAAGACCGACAGATACTCGCGCAAATCGCCGTCCGGCGCGGCGTAATTTAATTGAATATCCATCTACCCCGACCCGATATTTGTTCTGGTTGGGTTCAGGATAGGCAATCCGGGCGCGATATAAAAGCAGCCCGGCCAGAAGAGTTCGGGCCGGGCTGTAAGTTAAGAACCCCCAAAGAAAATCTTGAAAGGGCCCTTCGGGTCGCATGGGTGGTTTAGGTCGAACGGTCCCGATTCGTATTGTACAGAATCGACATCGCGCAAAAATTTCTCGTTTTTATCCCGAACCTTCCCATGCCCGGTTTATGATTCAGACCGGCTGGCCGCCGCCCGCGATCCAGCTGTCGACGCGCTCTTCGAGCACATCGAGCGGCACCGGCCCGCTCTTCAGCACCAGATCGTGGAAACGGCGAATGTCGAAACCCGCGCCCAGCTTGCTCTCGGCACGCGCGCGCAATTCGCTGATCTTGAGGCGGCCGACCATGTACGCGGTCGCCTGGCCCGGATAGACGATATAGCGCTCGATCGCCTTGACGATGCCGCCCGGCGCGTCGGCCGAATTGTCCTCGACATATTTGATCGCCTTTTCGCGGGTCCAGCGCTTGTGGTGCAGCCCGGTGTCGACGACGAGGCGGATCGCGCGGTGCAATTCCAGCTGAAGCCGGCCGAAATCGCGGTACGGATCGGTATAGAGCCCCATGTCCTTGGCCAGCTTTTCCGAATAGAGCCCCCAGCCCTCGCTATAGGCGGTGACCCCGCCGAACTGGCGGAAGGCGGGCACATTCTTCAGCTCGGTCTGAATCGTACGCTGGAGGTGATGGCCGGGCAGCCCCTCATGGTAGAACAGCGCCTCCACCTCGGTCAGCGGCATGTCCGCCATGTCATAAAGATTGGCGTAATAGGTGCCGGGGCGCGAGCCATCGGGCGCGGGCGACTGGTAGAACGCCTTGCCCGCCGATTTTTCGCGGAAGGGTTCGACGCGCTTCACCACCAAAGGCGCCTGCGGCAGCACCCCGAAATATTCCGGCAGCTTCGCGGTCACCCACTGCTTGGCCTTTTCGGATTCGTCGAGATATAGCTGGCGCCCTTCATCGGTGTTGGGTGCGTAGAAACGCTTGTCCTCGCGCATGAAGGTGAAGAAGGCGGGCAGATCGCCGGTGAAACCGGTCGTCTTCATGATCCCGCGCATTTCGTCATGGATGCGCGCGACATTGTCGAGCCCCACCTGATGCACCTGATCGGCGGTCATCGGGGTCGTGGTGTAGTTCGACAACCGCTCGGCATAATAGGCCGCGCCGTCCTTGAAACGCCACACGCCGTCATCGGTGGAGGCAATCGCCTGCTGGCGCTCCATCTCGGCGACGAGGCGGCCATAAGCCGGCTTCACCGACTTCACGAGCGCGTCCGCCGCCTTGGCGAGCAGCGCGTCCTTTTCGGCCTGCGGAATATCCAGCTTGCCCAGCTTCGCCTTCAGATCGGCGTAAAGCGGCGCTTCATCGGCGATCTTGGTGAAGGGAAAGCCGCTGACGACGTTCTTCGCGTCCGAAATCACATAGGGATAGACCCATTTCGGCACCATCACGCCCCGTTCGGCCTGTTTGCGGCTCTGCCCGACCAGCTGGTCGATCGCGGGCCCAAGGCCGTTCAAACGGCTGACATAGGCCTCGGCATCGCGCTTGGTTTCGATGCGGTGGATGTTGATCAGAAACGCCGGCAGCTGGCTTTGCGGGCCGTTCATCTGATCGAAGCTGTAATCATTGTGGCGGAAGGGGAAGGCGCGGGCGCTGCGCTCGACCTTCTTTTCGAACAGGCGGTACGACAGCGCGTTTTCGGCGTTGAGCGTGGCCGGATCGAAGCGCGCACGCATGTCCTTCAGCGCCTTTTGGTCGGCGTCATATTCGGCCTGTTCGGCGGCGTCCGAAAAATCGTTCCACTTGCCGTAATCGCCATCGCGAATGCCGCGATAGGCCTTGCTCATCGGCGAACGGTTGAGCTGGGCGGTGTCATAGGCGGCAAAGAATTCGAGGATCTCCGCATCGGGGTTGGCCTGTGCCGCAGCCGCCGGGGCCTGGGCGGATGCCGGCGCAAGCGCGATCGGCGCGGTCAGTGCCAGCGCCACCATCGAAATGCCGGTTCGCAAAACGCGCATCGTGGAAATTCTCCCTCTGTTGTCGAAGTCCCTGTTTTCAGGCCCCTGTTTGCAAGGTTGACTTCATGGGGCGGAGCCTAATCGAAAGGCTGCGGGCGGGGGAAGGGGCCCATGTCGTTCGTCGAATCCAGTGCGTCGTTCGTCGAAACCGCCCGCGCCACTTGGCTTTTGACCGGCCTGCCCGCGCCTGTCATAGGGGCGCGCATGTCGCTCATCGCCTCGCTTTATCCGCTCCTGCGCCCCCTTGCCTTCCAGTTCGACGGCGAACGCGCGCACCTGCTGACGCTCGCCGCGCTGAAGCGCATGCCTGTGGGCGCGCCGCCCGCTGCCGATCCGGTGCTTGGCATGCGCGTTGCGGGGATCGATTTTCCCAATCCGGTCGGGCTCGCCGCCGGGTTCGACAAGAATGGCGAGGTGCCGCACGTCATGCTCGGCCTCGGTTTCGGCTTTGCCGAACTGGGCACGCTCACCCCGCTGCCGCAGGACGGCAACCCCAAGCCGCGCCTGTTCCGGCTGGTGGAGGACCGCGCGGTCATCAATCGCATGGGCTTCAACAATGGCGGCCAGGTCGAGGCGCTCGCGCGGCTGACCGCCGTCGCGCACCGTCCCGGCATCATCGGCGTCAATATCGGCGCGAACAAGGACAGCACCGACCGGATCGACGATTACGCCAGGGGCGTGTGCGCGATGGCGCCGGTCGCCACCTATCTCACGGTCAACATCTCCTCGCCCAACACGCCGGGGCTGCGTGCGCTGCAGGATGCGGGCGCGCTCACCGAACTGCTCCAGACGGTGATGGCCGCGCGCGCCGCCTCGGCGGTCACCACGGGGCGCATGCCTCCGATCTTCCTCAAGGTCGCGCCCGATCTCGAACCCGCCGATATCGACGATATCGCGCGGATCGCGGCGGATACCGGGCTTGATGCGCTGATCATCTCCAACACCACGATCGGCCGCCCCGCGCTCAACAGCCGTCATGCCGGCGAAGGCGGCGGCCTTTCGGGCGCGCCGCTGCGCGATCTGGCGCAGCAGCGGATGATCGATTTCCACAAGGCAACCGGCGGCACCATCCCGCTGATCGGGGCAGGCGGAATCGCCAGCGCCGAGGACGCCTATGCCCGCATCCGCGCGGGCGCCAGCCTCATTCAGGTCTATTCGGCGCTCGTCTATGAAGGCCCCGGGCTCGCCGCACGGATCAACAAGGGGCTGCGCCAGCTGCTCGCGCGCGACGGTTTCGCCACGCTCAAGGATGCGGTCGGCACGCTCTGATCACGGCATGAGCGGTGGCAGCGGCCCCTCTCGGCGGCATTGATCGATGCCGCCGATCAGCGATACCGAGACAATGCATTAGATAATATTGCGACGCATTTGCATATTGCCGACGAAGGAAACACCATGCCCGTCGAATATGCCAAGACCGCAACCTATCTCGCGCTCCACCTGATGGTGGGGTTCGGCGTCGCCTATGCGCTCACCGGATCGGTCGCGATCGCGGGCGGAATCGCGCTCATCGAACCCTGTATCAACACGGTGGTTTTCTTCTTCCACGAACGCGCCTGGCGCGGCGATTTTTCCGGCCTTTTCGCGCGGTTTGGGCAATGGGGGACAGCGCGACACCACCGCGCATGACATGTCGCGCGTGTCGCGCCGCCCACGCGCATTGCGCTTGCCGCGCGGGCGGCTAGTATCCGGTCGATGTTCAAACATTTTCTGCTTGCCGTAACGCTCGTCCTGTCACCCGTTCCCGCGTTGGCCGCCGGCGGTGTCGTCTCCTCCGCCGATCCCCGCGCCACCGAGGCGGGCCGCGAGATTCTGCGGCAGGGCGGCAGCGCGTCCGACGCCGCGATGGCGATGATGCTCGCGCTCACCGTGGTCGAACCGCAAAGCTCGGGCATCGGCGGCGGCGGCTTCCTCGTCCACCACGACGCCGCGACTAAGAAAATGGAAACGATCGACGGCCGCGAAACCGCGCCCGCATCGGCCACGCCGAAGCTGTTCATGGGCGCGAACGGCAAGCCCATCGGGTTTCGCGATGCCTTTCAGGGCGGCCATTCGGTGGGCGTTCCCGGCAATATCCGGCTGATGGCCGAAACCCACAAGCGCTGGGGCAAGATCGGCTGGGCAAAGATCTTCGCGCCCGCCATCCGCCTCGCCGATCAGGGCTATACCGTCAACAAGACGCTCGCGGGCCGGCTCGCGATGATGGCGCCCCTATGGGATCGCTTCCCCGAGGCGCGCGCCATTTACTGGGAACAGGGCAAGCCCAAGGCCGAGGGCACCACGATCCGCAACCCCGCGCTCGCCAAATTGCTGCGCGATGTTGCGCAAAAAGGCCCCGATGCCTTCTATACCGGCACGCACGGCAAGGCGATTGTCGCCGCCGTCAGCAAGAGTCCGGTCAACCCGGTGCCGCTCACCCTCGCCGATCTGGCCGCCTATAAGGTGCGCGACCGCGCTGCGCTGTGCGCGCCCTATCGCCGCTTCACGGTCTGCGGCATGGGCCCGCCCTCGTCGGGCGCCACCACCATCCTCCAGATGCTCGGCATGCTCGAACGCTTCGATCTGAAGGCGATGGGCAAGGACGATCCGAAGAGCTGGCACCTGATCGCCGAGACGATGATGCTCGCCTATGCCGATCGCGAGAAATATCTGGGCGATCCCGATTTCGTGCAGGTCCCCGTCGCCGGGCTGCTCGACCGCACCTATCTCGCCAGCCGCTCGGCGCTGATTTCGCCCGACACCTCGCTCGCCGCCTATGAGGCCGGCACCCCGCCGGGCGCGCAGCCGCGCACCGCCGCGATTTCGGGCGAGGTTGCGGGCACCACCCATTTCGTCGCGGTCGACGGCGCCGGCAATGTCGCCAGCATGACCTCGACGATCGAGGGGCCGTTCGGCAGCCAGCTGATCGCGAGCGGCATGTTCCTCAACAACGAACTGACCGATTTCACCTTCGCGCCCGAAAAGGACGGCGCCCCCGTCGCCAACCGGGTGGAGGCGGGCAAGCGCCCGCTCTCCTCGATGGCGCCGACCATCGTCTATGACGAAACCGGCCGCCCGGTGCTCGCGCTCGGTTCGGCCGGGGGCAAGCGGATCATAATGCACATCGCCAAGACGCTCATCGGCTATATGGATTTCGGCCTGCCCGCCGCCGAGGCGATCGCGCTCCCCAATCTCTACTTCGGGGGCGATGCGGTGATGATCGAACAGGGCTCCGCGCTCGAAGCAAAACTGCCCGCGCTCAACACGCTCGGGCGCGCGGTGGTCGCGGCGGATCTGCCGTCCAAGGTGAACGCGGTCGAATGGACGGGCGCGGGCTGGCGCGGTGCCGCCGATCCGCGCAGCGAGGGTGTGGCGCTCGCCGAATAAGCCGGCGGGTGCAGCGATGATCTGTGCAGGACGACGCGGGCAATCCGCGCGTTTTCAGGAGGGATGATGCGTCACTTCGAAAATTTCCCCAATCTCGTCACCCTGTTCTTCACCCGCGCGGAAGAACAGGGCGACAAGCCCTTCCTCTGGCACAAGGATGGGGGCGCCTGGCATTCGATCAGCTGGCGCGAGGCCGCCGATCAGGTGGCGAGCCTGGCCGCCGCGCTCACCCAGATGGGCATTCGCGGCGGCGACCGGGTGATGCTGGTTGCCGAAAACCGCCCCGAATGGTGCATTTCCGATCTCGCGATCATGGCCGCAGGCGCGGTGACGGTGCCGACCTACACCACCAATACCGAGCGCGATCACCAGCATATCCTTGAAAATAGCGGCGCCAGCGCGGTGATCGTCTCCACCGAAAAGCTCGCCCGCACGTTGATGCCCGCGGTCATGCGCTCGTCGCAGGTGCGCGCGGTGATCGGGATCGAACCGCTGCGCGTCGGCCAGTCGGGGCTGGTCGATTTCCACGACTGGCGCGCGCTGATCGCGGGTCAGGCGCCCGATGTCGCGCATATCCGCGCCACCGCCGCGCGCGTCACCCGCGATGATCTTGCCTGCATCATCTATACCAGCGGCACCGGCGGCGCGCCGCGTGGGGTGATGCAGCACCACGGCGCGATCCTCCACAATGTCGCCGGGTGCATCGAGATCATCTCCGAGGATTTCGGCTGGGACGAAGAGATCTTTCTCTCCTTCCTCCCCCTCTCGCACGCCTATGAGCATACCGGCGGGCAGCATTTCCCGATCGGGCTGGGCGCGCAGATCTATTATGCCGAGGGGCTCGACAAGCTCGCCGCCAATATCGAGGAGGTCCGGCCGACGATCATGGTTGTCGTCCCCCGCCTGTTCGAGGTGCTGCGCCAGCGCATGGTGAAAGCGGTCGAAAAACAGGGCAAACTGCCCCAGGCGATGCTGCGCCGCGCGCTCGGGCTGGGCGCCAAGGAACTGAACGGCACCCTCCGCTTCTGGGACAAGCCGATGGACCTCGCGCTCGACCGGCTGTTCCGCCCCAAGGTCCAGGCGCGTTTCGGCGGGCGGATGAAGGCGCTTGTCTCGGGCGGCGCCCCGCTCAACCCCGATATCGGCGTGTTCTTCCATTCGCTCGGCCTCACGCTGCTGCAGGGCTATGGCCAGACCGAGGCGGCACCCGTCATCGCCTGCAACCGCCCGGCAGCGGGGATCAAGATGGATACGGTCGGCCCGCCGCTGCCGCATACCGAGGTACGCATCGCCGAGGACGGCGAAATCCTCGTGCGCGGCGAACTGGTGATGAAGGGATATTGGCGCAACGAGACAGAGACCGCGCGCGCGCTGGTCGATGGCTGGCTGTATACCGGCGATATCGGCCATCTCGACAAAAAGGGCCGCCTCGTCATCACCGATCGCAAGAAGGATCTGATCGTCCTCGACAAGGGCGACAATGTCAGCCCGCAAAAGGTGGAAGGGATGCTGACGCTGCAGCCCGAGATCGGGCAGGCGATGGTGTCGGGCGACAGGCGCCCCTATCTGGTCGGGCTGATCGTCCCCGATGCCGAATGGGCGCGCGAATTTGCCGAGGCGCAGGGGCTGCCCACTGAATTGCATCTGCTGCGCGAGCATGAGGCATTCCGTACCGCGGTCTCCCACGCGGTGGACCGGGTGAACCGCGACCTTTCCGTCACCGAAAAGATCCGCCGCTGGGTCTTTGCCGATGAAGGCTTCACGATCGACAACAAGCAGCTGACGCCCTCGCTCAAGATCCGCCGCCATGTGCTGCGTGAAGCCTATGGAGACCGGCTCGACGCGCTCTACAAGGGCTGATCCCATGTCTGCGCGCGGCCCATGCCACGCGCAGACAGGCGTTTACTTGGCCTTGCGATAGGGCACGAAGTCGCCGAACACGCAGCTGCCGCTCTGGAAACCGGCGCTGAGATCGGCGATGCGGACGATATCCCCCCGGCACAGCTGGTTGGTGGGGGTGCGGGTGATCATCGTGTCGTTATCGCTGAGGCCGACACAGCTGCCGCCGAAATCGTTGCGATAGGCAAGGTCGCCGCCCATTTCATAGATCACGGTCGATGGACGCACGATCTTGGTGGAGCGGATATCGCGCATGTTGATGCAGCTGCGCGGATCGCCTGCGGGTGTACGGCCCTTGAGCGCCTTGGCCAGATCGGCTTCGAACTTGTCCTGCCGCGCCTGTTGCTGTTCGGGTGTCGCTGTGGTCGCGCATCCAGCAACGATCATGAGCACGGCCAAGGGTGGAAGCAATTTGAGCATGGAAATCCCCTTCATCCTGTGATCCCGAATTTCCCCAGCGTTTCGATGCTATATCGATTTACCCTTGAAATACATCCTTTTCCGCGCGGCGCACGGCAAGCTCTTCGGCGTCGCGCGCGCGCATGAACGGATTGGTCGCGCGCTCGAGCGCAATGGTCGTCGGCACGGTTGCCTCGCCCGCCGCGCGCGCGGCGTCCACCGCCGCCATCCGCGCGCGGATATCGGCGTTTTCGGGCTCGGCCGCCAGCGCATAGCGCCCGTTCGACTGGGTATATTCGTGCGCGCAGTACACCCGCGTTTCGGGCGGCAGCGCGGCCAGCCGCTGCATGTTCGCAAACATCTGCGCCGCCGTTCCTTCGAACAACCGGCCGCAGCCCATGGCGAACAATGTGTCGCCCACGAACACCGCGCCCTCACCGGGCAAATGATAGGCGATATGCCCGGCGGTGTGCGCGGGCACGTCATAGATTTGCGCTCGGTGCGCGCCGATCGAAACGCTATCGCCCTCGCGCACCTGCCGGTCGAGCGTCGGAATACGTTCGGCCTCGGCCTGCGGGCCGGTGATCGTGCATCCGGTGGCCGCCTTGATCGCGGCGTTGCCGCCGGTGTGATCGGGGTGCCAATGGGTGTTCCAGATCTGGCTGATCGTCCAGCCGCGCGCGCCGGCCTCGGCCAGCACCGGCTCCGCGACCGCAGGGTCCACCACGGCGGTTTCGCCCGAGTCCGCATCATGGATCAGCCAGACGTAATTGTCGCTGAGAACGGGGATACGAACGATCTCGATCATGCTGTGCTCCTTGGCGGCCGCGTGGGCTGCGATTACCAGCTCCCGATATTGGGCATCGAGGCCCAGGGCTCGGCGGGTTCGAGATGGCCGTCCTGCAGCAGCTCGACCGAAATGCCGTCGGGCGTGCGGATAAAGGCCATATGCCCGTCGCGCGGCGGCCGGTTGATCGTGACGCCGCCATCCATCAGCCGCTGGCAGGTCTCATAGATATTGTCGACCTGATAGGCGATGTGCCCGAAATTGCGGCCGCCGCTATAGTCCTCGGGGTCCCAGTTGTGCGTCAGCTCCACCTGCGCATCCTCGTCGCCGGGCGCGGCGAGATAGATCAGCGTGAAACGGCCCTGCTCGCTGTCGAAACGCTTCACCTCGCGCAGGCCGAGCAGCTCGAAGAAACGGATCGTCTCGTCCGGATCGGTGACCCGGATCATGGTGTGGAGATACTTCATGCGATGTCCTGTAACGCGTGACGGATTGATACCGGT
The DNA here is from genome assembly GCF_033025475.1 of Sphingomonas sp. C3-2. Lineage (NCBI taxonomy): Bacteria > Pseudomonadati > Pseudomonadota > Alphaproteobacteria > Sphingomonadales > Sphingomonadaceae > Sphingomonas > Sphingomonas sp. C3-2. The sequence continues at coordinate 1,980,648 of NZ_CP130322.1, read as the reverse complement.
ATAGGCCGGTGGCCCGCGCTTTGCAGCCCCTTACGGCTTGGGCGGTGCCGCGGCGGGCGTATCGGCATCGAGCGCCTTCAGCGCCTCTGCGGCCGCCTTGGCCGCATCGCTGTTCGGCTGGCTGGCGATCGCGCCCTGCCAGGCCGCGCGCGCGGCATCGGGGGCGCCCGTCAGCACCGCGATATTGCCCGCCTCCAGCGCCACCGACGCATCGTCGGGCGAACGCTTCACCGCCTCCGCAATATCCTTTTGCGCGCGCGGAAGGTCGTTCATCTTTCGCGCGAGCGTGGCGGAAAGCAGCCAGCCAAGCGGATCGTCGGGGACAAGCTTCAGCGCCGCATCAAGATCGCCGCGCGCAGCGGCCATATCACCCAGCGCGACACAGGCGCGGGCGCGGTCGAGATGCGCTTCGCCCTTCATTTCACCATCCAGCCCGCCAGAGGCTAACGCCTTGTCGAAAGCATTACGCGCGGGCTGCGCCTCCTTGGCGGCCAGCCGGGCATTGCCCGCCTGCACCCATAGCCGGGGCGAGCGGCCATCCTGCGCCATTTCGGAATCGCGCGCCGCCTGTTCAAAGGCCACGGCCGCGGACGACCAGCGCTGCTGCTGCACATAGGCAAGCGCAAGGCACTGACGCGCCGGAACGCCGCCGCCGGCGATGCGCCAGGCATTGGCCTGCTCAACCGCCTTTTCGGGGTCGCCTGCGGCCAGCATGACGCACGCGTCATATTTCGCCTCGTCACCGAGCTGGGCGGGTTCGGCAGGCGCAGCGGCCAGCGCGGCGGCAAGGATCAAGGGGAAAAGGGTCATCGGCTCTCCAGCAGGCGCGCGAGCGTATCGATCAGCAGCGCGATATCCCCATCGCGCGAAAGGCGGTGATCCCCGTCCTTAACGATCACCACCTGCACATCGTCTGAACGCAGCGCTTCCGCCAGCCGAAGCGCGTGGTGCCACGGCACATCGTCGTCACGCTGACCCTGCAACAACCGCACCGGGCAATCGACCGCGATCTCCTGCCCGAACAGCCGGTTCGCCTGGCCCGATTCCCAAAAGGCGCGCGTGGTGACATAGGGCTCGTCGCTATATTCGGACGCCTCCTCCAGCCGCCCCTTGGCCTGCATCTCGGCCAGTTGCGCATCGGTAAAGCCCCAGTCGGTAAAATCGGGCGCCGCCGCGATGCCGATCAGCGCCTGCACCCGCTCGGGCCGGGCCAGCGCCACAAGCAGCATGAGCCAGCCGCCCATCGACGAGCCGACAAGAACCACCGGCCCCTCGACCAGCGTATCGATGAGGTGGAGCACATCGTCGCGCCAGACGGTGAGCGTGCCCTGATCGAATGCGCCTTCGCTGGCGCCGCATCCCGAATAATCGAGCCGCAGCATCGCCCGTCCGTTGGCCTGCGCCCAGGCATCGAGCGCAAGCGCCTTGCCCCCTTCCATGTCCGACATATAGCCGGGCAGGAAGACGATGGTCGGCCCCGCGCCCTTGCGGTGGACATGCGCAAGGCGCAGCCCGTCGGGACGGACGGAGAAGCTGGGCGGCGTATAGCTGGGCAGTGTCATGCCCCGCTTCTTAACGACCGAACCAGCGGCTGTCCTCCCTCACATCGGGATCATTACGGCAAATATCGACGAGCGCTTCCCATTCGTCGCGGGTCAGTGCGGGCTGATAGCTGCGCCCAGGCTTCGCGCTCGATGCGAACTGCTTTTCGCGGTCCGCCGAAAGCGGGTGGGTCGACAGATAGTTGAGCGCAACGCTCGCCTCGCCCAGCTTCTTGTCGATCACCGACAGCCGCTGGAAAAAACCGGCCGTCGCTGCCGGCGAAATCGCGGCGCGGTCCATCGCCGCGATCGAATAGATATCCGCCGCCTGCTCGGCCTCGCGCGAATAGGTGGCGGCAAGCAGCGCATTGGCATAGCCGCCGACGTTGCCGCTCATCCCCCCCATCACGACGCTGAGCCCGGTCTGGCGCAGCAGCGCCTGCAGCACGTCGCGATTGGCGACATGGCCGATCTCATGGCCAAGCACCCCTGCGGCCTCATCGGGCGATTTGGCATCACGCAGCAACTGATCGAAGATCACAATGTTGCCGCCCGGCAAGGCAACCGCATTCACCATCCGCATCTTGGCAACACGTACCTTGAGCGGCACGCCATCGCGGTTGAGCGCACGGGTAAGCTTGTCGAGCGCGGCCTGACCGCCCGGCCCGTTGCAGAAGCGGCCGCCGAAATCGCCGACCATCGCATCGCCCAGCTTCTGTTCGAAACTGGGTGGCACATAAGGCGCAATCCAGCGCGGCGCGCTGGCGACGACCGCAACCACCGCCGCCGCGACAACGCCAAAGGCCAGCGACGCGCGGCCCAGTCCCCAGCGATCGATCACCCCGCCATAGCGCGCCTCGCGCGGCAGCCTGTCGGCTATGGCGGGGGGAATTTCCCCGGCCAGCCCGATCCGCCAGCCGGGCCGGTCCTTGAGCCCGTACACCGCCTCGCCGCGCGTTACGCCTTGCGCGACGAGCTGGTTCCAGCCGATCGGCGCTCCGGCGACACCGTCCTCCACCAGCACGAAGCCGTCTGCACGGACCACCATTTCCGGCGTCCGGCGCACCGCGCTTTCGCCATCATAATGCCAGACGGAAAAGTCCGGTGCGCGCGGCATGGCGGAGGCGCCCTCCATTCAGAACGCCCCCACGTCGAATGCGTCGAGCAGCCCTTCACCCTGCCCCGGCTGGCGGGTGCGCGACTGGGTCAGCATGTCGAGCTGAATCTCCCCACGCGCTTCCATGTGCGTGATGAAGAATTTCCAGTGGCGATAGCTGAGGAAGATATAGCCGAGCCCGAAGGTACCGACCACGATCAGTGCATCGACGATGATCAGATTGACCCAGTCGCTGGTACGCGCCTCGAACGAAAAATCGAGACCACCGAACGACAGGCCCCCCACCGCCTCGCGAAAGAATGCCGAATAATAGGCCAGCGCGATCAACCCGACGAGCAGATAGACGCAGAGCATCACCACCATGAACATGAGCACGGTGACCAGGGCGGGCGCTTCCGAATAGAGACGTAGCGGGCCCAGAAAGGCGCCGCCCGTGACCGCTGCCGCGCCGGCGAGGATAGCGATCAGGAACGGTGCGGCGTAGAAGATCAGGAATCGCGGGATCAGCGGCGCCGCGCTGGCATACGACGATATCTGGTGCGGACCGAAGCTCATCTTGCTCCAGCGCTCGTTCCACAGCGACACCATCGACCAGGGGATGAGCAGACCGAAGGGAAACCAGCCGACCACCGTCTTCCACATGGTCGACAGGCCATAGCCAAAGCCCTGATTGTCGCTGCCGCCGCGAATGCCGTGCCAATAGGTGCGGCTCAGCCGGTAGCGCAGCGCACGAAACCGCGCGACCCCGCCCAGATAGAAGATGACGAGGAAAGCCAGCAGCGAGAGAATCCCCGCCAGTTCGGCCTTGCCCTGCAGCACGAGCGCCTGCGCACCGAACTGAAGGAAGAGGAAAGGAACACCAAGCAGCGCAAAGACAAGCAGGAAGCCGAAGAACAGTTCCTTGCCCGTTCCCGTCCATTCCAGCCGGTCGTCGATGAAATAGCTGTTCCCCCATAAGTAACGGCGCTCGCGCGTCGTCGCCCAGAAACGGTAGATGCCGAGCGTAACGATCGTCAGCAACAGGTTGGGAATGGCTATGCGTGCGAAATCGCGCCAGTTCCCCTCAAATGCAAAAGCGCTTTCTTCTTCCATAAATGCCCCCCGGCCAGTTACGCTCCAAGGCGTGATCGGGCCTGAGTGACGCGTCAACCGTTTAAATTGCGTGACCATCTAAATTGGAGCCGGCGCGCCAGCTTCGTTGCCGCTTGCCCTATAGGGGAGCTTGGGGGCATAAGCCCGGCGCAATCACCCATATCGAAACTCCAAAAGAGAAACGGCAAATCCATGTCCGAGATGTTCAAGATCACGCTACCCGACGGCTCCGTCCGAGAGGTTGCGCCCGGGACTACCCCGGCGGACATCGCGGCAGCGATCGGACCCGGCCTTGCCAAGGCGGCGATCGCCGCGCGCGTCGATGGCGAACTGCGCGATATCAACCGCCCGCTCGAAGGTGATACCCAGCTGGCGCTCGTCACCTCGAAGGACGAGGCCGATGCGCTTGAACTGGCGCGCCACGATTTCGCGCACGTGCTCGCAGAGGCGGTGCAGGCCCTGTTTCCCGGCACGCAGATCACCTTCGGCCCGGCAACCGATGACGGCTTTTATTATGACGTGATGGCCCCAGCCTCGCGCGAGCCCTTCTCGATGGACGATCTGCCCGCGATCGAGGAAAAGATGCGCGAGATCATCCGCGCCAACAAACCGCTGCGCCGCGAAGTGTGGAGCCGCCAGCAGCTGATCGAAAAATGGGCATCCGAGGGCGAGACGTTCAAGGCCGAATGGGCCAAGGAACTGCCCGAAAACGAGGAACTGACCGTCTATTGGTCGGGCGACGACTGGCTCGACATGTGCCGCGGCCCGCACCTTCCCTCGACCGGCAAGCTCGACCCCGCCGCCTTCAAGCTGATGCGCGTCGCGGGCGCCTATTGGCGCGGCGACCAGAAAAACGCGCAGCTGACGCGCATCTATGGCACCGGCTGGCTCAACAAGAAGCAGCTCGACGCGCACCTTACCCGGCTCGAGGAAGCCGCCAAGCGCGACCACCGCAAGCTCGGCGCCGAGATGGACCTGTTCCATCTGCAGCAGGAAGCGCATGGCAGCGTCTTCTGGCACCCCAAGGGCTACCGCATCTGGCGCGAGCTTGAAGCCTATATGCGCCGCGCGATCGACGGCGCCAGCTACCGCGAGGTGAAGACCCCGCAGGTGATGGATTCGCGCCAGTGGGAGCAATCCGGCCACTGGGGCAAGTACCGCGAGAACATGTTCGTCATCCCCGACGAAGTGCCCAATGTCGACGATGAGGGCCCGATCGTTTCGGCCGATGCCGACTGGATGGCGCTGAAGCCGATGAACTGCCCCGCGCACGTCCTGATCTTCCGCCAGGGGATCAAGTCGTACCGCGACCTGCCGCTGCGCCTCTACGAAAATGGCTGCTGCCACCGCAACGAGCCGCATGGCGCACTGCACGGGCTGATGCGCGTGCGCCAGTTCACGCAGGACGATGCGCACATCTTCTGCCGCGAAGACCAGATCGTCGCCGAGGTGCAGGCGTTTTGCGAGCTGGCCGACCGGATCTACAAGGATTTCGGCTTCACCTATTCGATCAAGCTCGCGTTGCGCCCCGAAAAGCGCTTCGGCACCGAGGAGATGTGGGACAAGGCCGAAACCGAGCTGCGCGACGCGGTTGTCCGCGCGGGCCTGGCCACCGAGGAATATGGCTGGGAAGAACTGCCCGGCGAGGGCGCCTTCTACGCCCCCAAGCTCGAATGGCACCTGACCGACGCGATCGGCCGTACCTGGCAGGTCGGTACGATCCAGTCGGATCGCGTGCTGCCCGAACGGCTCGATGCGAGCTATATCGGCGAGGATGGCGAACGCCACCGCCCGGTGATGCTCCACCGCGCGATCTTCGGCTCCTATGAGCGCTTCATCGGCATCCTGATCGAACATTTCGCGGGCAAGCTGCCCGTCTGGCTCGCGCCGGTGCAGGCCGTGGTCGCGACGATCGTGTCCGACGCCGACGATTATGCGCGCGATGCGGTCGCCAGGCTCAAGGCGGCGGGCATTCGCGTCGAAAGCGATCTGCGCAACGAGAAGATCAACTACAAGGTGCGCGAACACTCGCTGGCGAAGGTTCCGCACCTGCTGGTCGTCGGCAAGCGCGAGGCCGAGGAAGGCACCGTCGCCGTCCGCACGCTCGGCAAGGAAGGCCAGAAGATCATGTCGCTCGATGAGGCGATTGTGATGCTGCGCGAGGAGGCAACCCCACCGGATCTGCGGTCCGCCTGATCGCGTTTCGGCAAATCAGGGAGGGGCGGTTCAGGGCTCAGGTGACGCTATTGCGCAACGCAATAGCTGAAATCTGAAACCATGCACCGCCCGCCTCTTTTCTTAGGCGCACGAAATCGCTAAATGGCGCACTGAAATCGGAGCATTCAAGGAGAATCCGCTATACGTCCGCCCATGTCCCGGCGCCCGTTCGCGCCACAAATGCCGAACAACGGCCCGCGCTACAATGAATTTATCAACTCGCCCAAGGTTCGCGTGATCGACGAGAACGGCGAGAATATTGGCGTGATGTATACCCGTGAGGCGATGGAGCAGGCGATGTCCGTCGGCCTCGACCTCGTCGAAGTGTCTCCGAATGCTGACCCGCCGGTCGCAAAGTTCCTTGACGTCGGCAAATACAAATACGAAGCCCAGAAAAAGGCAAACGCCGCGCGCAAGACGCAAAAGACGCAGGAGATCAAAGAGATCAAGATGCGTCCCAACATCGACGATCATGACTATGACGTTAAGATGAAGGCCATCCACAAGTTCATCGGAGAGGGTGATAAGGTGAAGGTCACGCTGCGTTTCCGCGGGCGTGAGCTTTCCCACGGGCAGATTGGCATGGCATTGTTGCAGCGCGTCCAGCAGGACACGGCCGAAGACGCAAAAGTCGAAGCCTATCCGCGCATGGAAGGCCGTCAGATGCTGATGGTGCTGTCTCCCAAATAATTGCGCTGCCGCAGCGCAAGGAAAATGGGGCGCTTTCCCTTATGGAAAGCGCCCTTTTCTTTTGCCCGCCGTGCAACGTGCAAATTTTGCAGCTCTTAACCCGTCGTCCGGTTGGACTTATTCCGTAACGTCAGTTGCAAATTGCATCTGAAAAACTGTGGCATAAAGGCCGCGAACCCCCAAGAATCAGGCTCTTTTCTCCTTTGAGACGCTGGTCGTTTCGATCGATGCGCGTAGGATCGGCAAAAATAACTGCTGTGGGGACAATCAGAAAAACAGTCGATCAGAGAGGAGAGCCAGATGTCCAAAGCTTCGTGGATGTTGTCCGTCGCGTGTCTCGCCCTTTCCGCCCCTGCCCTGGCGCAGGAAACAACACCGCCTCCAGAACCGACCGGCGCGAACACCGCCACCAATGAAATCATCGTCACCGCCCAGGGGCGCGCCCAGCAATTGCAGGACGTACCGCTCGCGATTTCGGCGGTCAGTTCCGAAACGCTCCAGAATTCGGGGGCGAACGATATCCGCCAGCTGAACCAGCTGGCCCCCTCCCTCCTCGTTTCCTCCACCGGCTCCGAAGCCAATGGCTCGGCGCGTATTCGCGGCATCGGCACGGTGGGAGACAATCCCGGGCTTGAAAGTTCGGTCGCCGTCTTCATCGACGGGGTCTATCGCTCGCGCACCGGCGTCGGCCTCAACGAACTCGGTGAAATCGAACGCGTCGAGGTGCTGCGCGGACCGCAGGGCACGCTGTTCGGGCGCAACGCATCGGCGGGTCTGCTCAACATTGTCAGCAAGCGCCCCGAATTCGAATTCGGCGGCTCGGGCGAAATCACTTACGGCAATTACGATTATTGGCGGTTGAGCGGTGCAGTGACTGGGCCGATCACCGAAACCATTGCAGCCCGTATCGACGGGGTATGGAGCAAGCGTGACGGTTTCTACCGCGATCTTGTGAACGACCGCGACCTTAACGACCGCGATCGCTATTTCCTGCGTGGCCAACTCTTGTTCGAACCCTCGAGCGACGTCCGCATCCGGCTGATCGGTGACTATACCAAGCGTGACGAATCCTGCTGCGGCGCGGTCTATATCCGCCAGAATGAAGTCGCGCAGGTCGGCGGGCTGCTCGATCCAGCCCAGAATCCCATCATCGGCGCGCTCATTGGCACCGGGCAGAATCCCGCCGCTTTCACGGTCAATCCCTATGACCGCGATCTCTATGTCTCCGAAGGCCGGAGCTATCGCGGCAAGACCGAAGACTGGGGCATTTCGGGCGAACTCAACTGGGATTTCGACGCCGTCCAGTTGACCGCGATCACCGCCTACCGGGATTATCGTTCGAACCAGGGATCGGACACCGACTATAGCCAGGTCGACATATTGTACCGCGACCCCGGCAGTTCGGCCTATCAGCGCGAATTCCGCACCTTCAGCCAGGAATTGCGTCTGCAGGGTTCGCTGTTCGACGACCGGCTCGACTGGCTTGTCGGCGGCTATTTCGCCGATGAAAAGATGAAGCTGACCGACAATCTGAAGTTCGGGCGCGATTATGGCCGGTTCGCGGCCTGCCGCCTTGTGGCTGCGGCCGGACTTCCCTCGGTGCTGATCAATGCGGCCAATCCGGGATGCCTGAGCGCAGCGGGGCGTGGTTTCGTCGGAAGCATTCCCACCGCAGGGCCTGCCCTCCTTGCCGGGTTCGACCGGCTCGACGCCATCCGCTCGGTGGGCGATGACGACGCCATCTACCGGCAGAAGAGCACCAACTATGCCTTCTTCACGCACAATATCTTTCACGTCACCGACACGATCGACCTGACGCTGGGCGTGCGCTGGACCAAGGAGATCAAGAAGTTCCGGGCCGAGTTCAACAATGACAATGTGTTGTGCCCGGTCCAGAAGCAGAATCTGCTTCCCCTGCTCGCCGCCGGCGGTACCGTCACCGCGATTGCCGGCGGGCTGATCGGACTTTCGTGTCAGGGCAATAGCAGCGCCGAACTGAATGCGCTCAGCCTGCGCGACAAGATCAAGGACGATCAGTTCACCGGAACGGGCGTGGTTTCGTGGAAACCCAACAACGATGTCATGGTCTATGCCAGCTTTTCCAAGGGCTATAAGGCGGGCGGCTTCAACCTCGATCGTTCGGCGCTGACCACGTCGACCATCTTTCCGTTCGCGGCGCCCCAATCGGGCTTCAACGTCACCAATTTGCGGTTCGACCCTGAAAAGGTGGATGCCTATGAAATCGGCGCGAAGCTGGCGTTCAAGAACTTCATCTTCAACATCTCCGCCTTTCGGCAGGAATTCTCGAACTTTCAGCTGAATACGTTCAACGGCACGGTCTTCCTTGTCCAGAACATCAACGGCTGCTCGAACCTTGTCGGCGGCAGCGGATCGGACGAGGATCTTTCCGGCGCAACCGGCGCGTGCGATCCGGGCGACGTGCATTACGGCGTGCGCGCGCAGGGGATCGAGGTCGAATCCTCGCTCTCCCCGTCGCCCTATCTGCGCTTCAACGCAGGCTTCACCTGGGCGCGGACCAAATATCGCAACGATCTGGTGGGCCGCGACACCGGCGTGCCGCTCGATCCCGCCCTTCGGATGCTGCCGGGCAATTTCATGTCCAACGCGCCCGAATATGTGACCACGGGTTCGGTTACCTGGACACCGCCGATCGGCAATTCGGGGCTGAGCGGGCTCTTCTATGTCGATACCCGCCTGACCAGCGACTATAACACCGGTTCCGACCTGTTCCCGCAAAAGGCGCAGGATGGCTTTGCCATCGTCAACGCCCGAGCAGGCATTCGCGGCGAGGATGAGCGCTGGGCGGTGGAAATCTGGGCGCAAAACCTGTTCAACAAGGGCTATACGCAGGTTGCGTTCAACTCGCCCTTCCAACAGGCGCAGAATGTGGGGGCAAACCCCAATTTCCCGGCGGCGCAATTCCCCGGCGGAACCCAGATATTTTCCGCCTTCCTCGCAGAACCGCGCACTTATGGCGTAACGCTGCGCGGCAAATTCTGATGCTTCAGCCGGATGGCTGACACATCCGGCCCGTCGCGTCCACCGATGCGACGGGCCGCTTTTATTTGAACCCTGTCCACCGCATTGGCATGGTCGCGCGCATGTTGCTTGACTCCCTGATGGTGAAGATCGCGCTGATCGGCCTGCTTGGCATCGGTGCGCAATGGATCGCCTGGCGCACCGGACGCCCCGCGATCGCCCTGATGCTGATCACCGGCGTACTCGCCGGACCGGTGCTCGGCCTGATCGACCCCAAGGCCGATTTCGGCGCACTGATGGAACCGATGGTCAAACTGGCCGTCGCGGTGATCCTGTTCGAAGGCGGGTTGAGCCTCAATTTCAGGGATTTGCGCCATGCGGGTGGCCCGGTTCTGCGGCTGGTGCTGATCGGTGCCCCGCTCGGCTGGGCGCTGGGCACCGCCGCCGCCTATTATGGCGCAGGCCTTTCCTTTGAGGTGGCCGCCCTGTTCGGCGGCATTCTGGTCGTGACAGGCCCCACCGTCGTCCAACCCTTGCTGCGCCCACTCAACATCAGCCCCCGCGTGAAGGATGCGCTGAAATGGGAGGCAATCGTCAACGATCCCATTGGCGCGCTGCTCGCGGTCTTCATCTATGCCTATGTCACGCATGGCGGCGCGGGGCGGGTGGATATCGCCGCGATCGGGTTTGACGTTCTGGCGTCGACCTTCGTCGCGGGGCTGCTGGGCGCGGGGCTGGGGTTTGCGATCGGCTGGCTCTTCCCGCGCGGATATGTTCCCGAATATCTGAAGACGCCGACGCTTCTGGTGACCGTGATCGCCGGTTTCGTGATCGCCGATCTGATCCAGCATGAAACCGGGCTGGTGACGGTGACGATCATGGGCGTGGTGATCGCGAACCAGCCGATGGCCGCTTCGCACGCGTTGCGACGGTTCAAGGAAGACCTGACCGTCATCCTTGTGTCCGGTGTGTTCATCCTGATGTCGGCCACGCTCGACTGGGCGACGATGAGCCAGTTTCAGGCGCGCTTCGTGATCTTCCTTTTCCTCCTGCTGTTCGTCGTCCGCCCGCTCACCGTGCTGACCAGCCTGCTCTTTTCGGCGATGCCGTGGCGCGAGCGCATCTTCGTGGCGTGGATCGCGCCGCGCGGGATCGTTGCCGTGGCGATCACCGGCCTGTTTGCGCTGCGCCTCACTGATTACGGGGTGCAGGATGCCGAGGGGCTGATCCCGCTGAGCTTTGGCGTCGTTGTCGCGACGATCTTCGCGCACGGCTTTTCGGCGCGATGGCTCGCGCGGCGACTGGGGATCGAAAATGCCGAGCGCAGCGCGGTCCTGATCGTCGGCGCCAATGGCTGGACGGCAAAATTCGGCGCGATGCTCAAATCGCTCGGCCTTGCGGTGACGATTGCCGATCCCTCCAAATTCGCCTTGCGCACCGCGCGCAAGGAAGGGCTGGAGACCTGGCAGGGCGATATCCTGGCCGAAGATGCGCAGGATCATCTGGAATTCGGCGAGTTCCAGCACGTGATCGCGGCCAGCGACAACGATGCCTATAACGCGCTGATCTGCGCCGATATCGGACAGGAGATGGGCCCCGAACGCGTCAGCCAGACCCATGCCGACAGAACGAGCGGCAGTTCGGCCATGCGTGGACGCGTATTGCTGGAAACCGGCGCCACGATGGACGAGCTGCAAACCCTGGTTGCGGACGACTGGGCGTTCAGCCGCACCCGGATAACCGAGAAATTCCGTTATTCGGACTACCGCGCGATGCTGCCTGAAGGCGCGATGCCGGTCGCCATAATGAAGCCCGACAAGCGCATTCTGTTCTTTTCGACGACCGCGCGGCCGCTGGTGGAGGCCGGGGACACCGCGATCAGCTTCGTTCCCCCCGACACGGCCAGCCGCAACCGGAGCGAAGACTTGCAGGACAAGGCGCAGGACAGCGGCAGCGAAGTTCTGGCCCCGTCGGGCGGCTGACCCCGCTCAGGCGGCCTGGCTGTCGATCTCCTCACCTGCTGCAGCCGCGAGCAGGCGGCGTTCGACGCTTTTGAGCCGGGTGGCGCCATCGAGCTTATCGCCGATCAGATCGGTGATGTAGAAGGTGTCGACCGCGCGTTCGCCGTAAGTGGCGATATGCGCCGAGTGGATGGTGAGCTTTGCCTGGAACATCGCATAGGCGATGTCGTGGAGCAGCGCAGGGCGATCGCGCGCGCTGATCTCGATCACGGTGTAGCGGTTCGACGCCTTGTTATCGAGCAACACCGAGGGAACGATATCGAACGCATCGGCGCGCGGCCGGCTGAGCGGGCGCTGCGCGAGCTTTTGCGTCAGTTTGTGCCGGTTGGCGAGCGAATCCTCGATCGCACGTTCGAGCCGGGCGAGGCGATCAGGCTCGTCGAGCGGGAAGCCGAAGGGATCCTGAACCAGGAAATTATCGAGCGCCATGCCATCGCGCGTCGTGTGGATCCGCGCATCGATGATGCTGCCGCCGGCAAGGTGGATCGCGCCCGCGACGCGGTAGAACAACCCCGGATGGTCGGACGCATAGACGGTGACGAGCGTCGCACCGCGTTCGGGATAGACCTGCGCCTCGATCGACAAAGGCTTGTCCTTGGCGGCCGCGATCTGGCGCGCGTTGCGCTCAAGCACGTCGACCGGCTCGGCAATCCAATAGGCATCGCCCAGCTTCTTCTTGAGCATGGCCAGTTCGCCGTCATCCCAGCCGAGCATTTCCTGAAGCACCGCCTGCTTGGCGGCGATCCGTTCGGCGCGCCCCTTTTGCTTGTGCCCGAGACGGAGCACTTCCTCGGCGGAATCGAAGAGATCGGAGAGAAGCTGGCGTTTCCAGCCGTTCCAGACACCGGGGCCGACCGCGCGGATATCGACGACGGTGAGGACGAGCAGCAGACGAAGGCGCTCGACGCTCTGCACCGTTTCGACAAAATCGAGGATCGTTTTGAAATCGGCGAGGTCGCGCTTGAACGAGGTAGCGGCCATCAACAAGTGATGGCGGACGAGCCAGGCCACCGTCTCGGTTTCAGCGGGCGTCAGCCCGAAACGCGGGCAAAGCCGCTTGGCGACTTCCGCCCCCAGCACGCTGTGATCGCCGCCCCGCCCCTTGGCAATATCGTGGAGCAGCACCGCGACATAGAGCACGCGGCGCGAAACGAGCTGGTTGACGATCACCGAGCTGAGCGGGTGATCGTCGTACAATATGCCCTTTTCGATATCGGACAGCAGGCCGATCGCGCGGATCGAATGCTCATCGACCGTATAATGGTGGTACATGTCGAACTGCATCTGCGCGACGACGCGGCCGAAATCGGGAACGAAACGGCCAAAGACAGTGGCCTCGTTCATCCAGCGCAACACCGCCTCCGGGCTGCGCGGCGAGGTGAGCACGTCAAGGAAAAGCGCATTGGCGCGCGGATCGTTGCGCACCGACGCATCGATCAGACGCGCATCGCGCCGCGCCGCGCGCATCGCGAGCGGGTGAATCTCGATCTCGTGCTTGTCGGCCAGCGCGAACATCTCGATGAGGCGGACCGGATCTTCTTCGAAGAAATCTTCCGACGGCAGCGCGAGCCGGCCACGATCGAGCGTGAAGCCATTGAGCTTACGCGGACGGCGGCGGAGCGTGGGCAGCGCGAACCGGCGGCCGCGCGCGCCCATCGTGTCGTCGAGATGCGCGAGGAACAGCCCGGTCAGATCCCCGACCTGCTTCGCGATCAGGAAATAATGTTGCATGAAGCGTTCGACCGCCGATTTGCCGGGACGATCGGCGTAGCGCATGCGCCGGGCGATTTCGGGCTGAAAATCGAAGGTCAGACGCTCTTCGGCGCGACCCGCGAGGCTGTGCAGATGGCAGCGCACCGACCAGAGGAAATTCTCCGCCTTCTGGAACTGGCGCAGTTCCTTGCGGGTGAGCAGCCCCTTGTCGACCAGTTCGGCAACGGTGCTGACCTGATGGACGAACTTGCCGATCCAGAACAGCGTGTGGAGATCGCGGAGCCCGCCCTTGCCTTCCTTCACATTGGGTTCGACGACATAGCGGCTGTCGCCCATGCGCTTGTGGCGCTGATCGCGCTCGACCAGCTTTTCAGAGACGAAGGCCCGGCCCTTTCCGGCCATCACCTCCTGCGAGAAACGGACCGACGCCTCGTCATACAGCGCCTGATCGCCCCAGATATAGCGCGCCTCGAGGAGCGCGGTGCAGATCGTGATGTCCGACTGCGCCATGCGGACCATTTCATCGAGCGAGCGGCTGGAATGGCCGACCTTCAGGCCGAGATCCCAGAAGGTGTAGAGCATCGATTCGATGACCTGTTCGGTCCAGCCGGTCTGTTTCCACGGGGTGAGGAAGCCGATATCGACATCCGAAAAGGGCGCCATTTCGCCGCGCCCATAGCCGCCCACCGCGATCAGCGTGAGCCGTTCGGCAGCGGTGGGATTGTTGATCGGATATAGCCGCTTGACCGTAAAATCATGGACGAGCCGCAGGATCTGATCGGTCAGAAAAGCCTGGGCAGAGGCGATCTCGCTGCCGCGTGACGGACTTTCGACCAGCCGGCGCGCGATTTCGGCGCGCCCCTTTTCCATCGCCCCGCGCAGCAAGACCACCGCGCTTTGCCGCAATTTTCCCGTGTCGGCGGCATCGGGCAGTTCGGCCAGCGCATCAGAGAGGATGCGCCGATCGATGATGGCGCGCCGTTGCGGGATGTTCTCGAAGCGAATGGACATGGACCCAGTCTAGAATAGAGAAAGGTCCAATGTAATCACCTCACTACCCTTAGCCGTGCTCGACGAGCATTTTCAGCCGGTAGATGGCATCGAGCGCGTCGCGCGGGCTGAGCGCATCGGCATCGAGCGCCTCGATCGCGTCGCGCAGCGGATCGCGTTCCTCGACCGGGGCGGCGAGTACTGCGAAGAGCGGAAGATCGTCGAGCCCTGCGGCAAGGCCACCCGTCTGCGCCTTGCCGGCCTCCAGCTTTTTCAGCACTTCATCCGCGCGGGCGAGCACCGCCGGGGGCAGCCCGGCAAGCTTGCCGACCGCAAGGCCGTAGCTGCGATCGGCGGCGCCGTCCGCCACTTCATGGAGGAGGACGAGATCGCCCTTCCATTCGCGGGCGCGGACATGGTGCAGGCTGAGCGCGTCGAGCCGTTCGGCCAGCCGGGTCAACTCATGATAATGGGTGGCAAAGAGACAGCGGCTGCGGTTCACCTCGTGCACCGCCTCGACCACCGCCCAGGCGATGGCGAGCCCGTCATAGGTGGAGGTGCCGCGCCCGACCTCGTCGAGAATGACGAAGCTGCGTTCGGTGGCCTGGGCGAGAATGGCGGCAGTTTCGACCATCTCGACCATGAAGGTCGACCGGCCGCGCGCGAGATTGTCCGACGCGCCGACGCGGCTGAACAGCCGATCAACGAGCCCCATGCGCGTCGCGCGTGCCGGAACATAGGCGCCTGCCTGTGCAAGCACCGCGATCAGCGCGTTCTGGCGCAGGAAGGTCGATTTACCGCCCATATTGGGACCGGTGACAAGCCACAGGCGCCGGCTTTCGGAGAGGCTGCAATCATTCGCGACGAAACGCTCGCCCGCGCGTTCGACCGCGCTTTCGACGACCGGATGGCGGCCGCCCTCGACCTCGAAACAGGGATCGTCGACCAGCACGGGGCGTGCCCAGCCGCCCTCAGCCGCGCGCTGGGCGAGGCCGGCGGACACGTCGAGCCGGGCAAGCGCATCGGCCGTCGTCGCAATCGCATCGCGCCGACCGAGCGCAAGCGCGGTCAGTTCCTCAAGATGCGCGGCCTCGGCCGCCAGCGCATGTGCGCCCGCCTGCGTGACGCGCAGCGCCTGTTCGTGCAGTTCGGGGGCATTGAAGCGAACGACGCCCGCCAGCGTCTGGCGGTGGGTGAAGCCCGAATCCGCGGCCATCAGCGTATCGGCAGCGCGTGCCGGCACCTCGACATGATAGCCGAGCACGCCGTTATGGCGGATCTTGAGCGCGCCAATGCCGGTGGATTCGCGGTAGCGCGCTTCGAGCGCGGCGATGGCGCGGCGCCCGTCGCCGCCGACATTGCGCAGCTCATCGAGCGCGGCGTCATAGCCTTCTGCAATATAGCCGCCCTGCGCAGCATCGATCGGCGGGCTCGCGACCAGTGCGCGGGCGAGATGGTCGACCAGCTCGCCATGCCCGTCGAGCAGCGGCAGCAGGCGTTCGAGCAGCAACGGCGGCGAGGGGATGCGCGCCAGTTTTTCGCGCAGCAGACGCGCCTCGTTGAGGCCATCGCGCAATTGCCCGAGATCGCGCGGGCCACCGCGCCCGGCAACCAGCCGCCCGAGCGCGCGGCCGATATCGGGCAGCGCCTTCAGCGCGCTGCGCAGATCCTCGCGCTGGCCGGAATCGTCGAAGAAAAAGCCGACCAGATCGAGCCGCGTCTCGATCGCACCACGATCGGCGAGCGGCGCGCCGATATCGGCGGCGAGCAGCCGCGCGCCCGCGCCCGTGACGGTGCGATCGACATTGTCGAGCAGGCTGCCCGCGCGGCCACCGCCGCTCGCCTGCGTCAGTTCAAGGCTTTCGCGCGTGGCGGCGTCGATCATCATATGGCCGCCGGCATGGCGGCGAACGGGCGGCTGGAGGAACGGCAAGCGCCCCTTGCCGGCATGATCTAGATAGGCGACGAGCCCGCCGGCGGCCGCCAGTTCAGCGCGGTCGAAGCTGCCGAACCCATCAAGCGTCGCAACGCCGAACAGATCCCTGAGCCGCGCTTCACCGCGCGCGCTGTCAAAATCAGCGCGGGGGCGCAGGAGCGCGGATTCGGGCTGATGATCGCAGCTTTCGCAGGCGACGAGTTCGGCCGGGTTGAGCCGTGCAAGCTCCGCCCCCAGATTATGCGGGTCGATCGCGGCAACCTCGAACCGGCCGGTTGAGATATCGGCGGCCGCCAAGCCAAGCTGTCCCCCCGCCTGGCCGATGGCGACAAGCCAGTTGGCGGCGCGCGCGTCGAGCAGGGTTTCCTCGGTGAGCGTCCCCGCCGTGACGACGCGGACGACCGCGCGGGCGACCAATGATTTGGAACCGCGCGCCTTGGCTTCAGCCGGGCTTTCGACCTGTTCGGCGATCGCGACGCGGTGCCCCGCCTTGATAAGGCGCGCAAGATAGGCATCGGCCGAATGCGCGGGGACGCCGCACATCGGCACGGGCTTGCCGTCATGCTCGCCGCGTGCAGTAAGCGCGATGTCGAGCGCGGCGGCGGCGATCTTTGCATCGTCGAAGAACAGCTCGAAAAAATCGCCCATGCGATAGAAGAGCAGATTGTCCCCGGCCTCGGCCTTGAGGGACAGATATTGCGCCATCATCGGCGTCGGGGCGGAAGAGGCGCTGGTGGATTTCGTCATAGCTCGGCGGGTCTGATACCGGCTAATTTCAGCTTTGCCAAAGGTAGCGCGCATCGATTTTTGCGCCTAGGGTCCGCCGCGACCCGCGCTCCCCCCAGGCGCGCCAGTATATTTGCGAAAAGGACAGTCCGAATGAGCGAAGGCAGCAACGTCAAGTTTTCTGAAAAAGAAGCGCTGCTTTTCCACTCGCACGGGCGGCCCGGCAAGATCGAGATCGTCGCATCCAAGCCGATGGCCACCCAGCGTGACCTGAGTCTCGCCTATTCTCCGGGTGTTGCGGTTCCCGTCCGCGCGATCGCCGAGGACCCGGCAACGGCCTATGACTATACCGCCAAGGGCAATCTGGTGGCCGTGATTTCGAACGGCACCGCCATTCTCGGCCTCGGCAATCTCGGCGCGCTGGCGTCGAAACCGGTGATGGAAGGCAAGGCCGTGCTCTTCAAGCGCTTTGCCGATGTCGATTCGATCGACCTTGAAGTGGCGACCGAGGACAGCGAAGCCTTTTGCAACGCGGTCGCGCTGCTCGAGCCCAGCTTTGGCGGCATCAACCTTGAAGACATCAAGGCGCCCGAATGCTTCATCATCGAGCAGCAGCTGCGCGAGCGGATGAACATTCCCGTCTTCCACGACGACCAGCACGGCACCGCGATCATCACCGCCGCGGGCGTGATCAACGCCTGCCACCTGACCGGCCGCGACCTCAAGGACGTGAAGGTGGTGGTGAACGGCGCGGGCGCGGCGGCAATCGCCTGCACCGAGCTGATCAAGTCGATGGGCGTGCCGCACGACCATGTCATCATGTGCGACCGTTCGGGCGTAATCTATCAGGGCCGCGCCGAATCGATGGACCAGTGGAAGTCCGCGCACGCCGTGGTGACCGAGCACCGCACGCTAGCCGAAGCGCTGCAGGGCGCCGACATCTTCCTCGGCCTGTCCGCCGCCGGCGCGCTGAAGCCCGAAATGGTGATGGGCATGGCCCCCCAGCCAATCATCTTCGCGATGGCGAACCCCGATCCCGAAATCACCCCGCCCGAAGCCAAGGCCGCACGCCCCGACGCGATCGTCGCGACCGGCCGTTCGGACTATCCGAATCAGGTGAACAACGTTCTCGGCTTCCCCTTCATCTTCCGCGGCGCACTCGACGTGCGCGCAACCGCGATCAATGACGAGATGAAGATTGCCGCCGCCAATGCCATCGCCGAACTGGCGCGCCAGCAGGTGCCCGAGGAAGTGGCGCTGGCTTATGGCGGCATGGCACACAGCTTTGGCCCCGAATATATCATCCCCGCGCCGTTCGACCCGCGCCTGATGGAAATCGTACCGTCGGCCGTGGCGCAGGCGGCGATGGATTCGGGCGTGGCGCAAAAGCCGATCCTCGACATGGCGGCCTATCGCCAGTCGCTGAAGGCACGGCTCAACCCCACGACCTCGGTGCTGACGCTGGCCTATGAAGCCGCGCGCGCGCACCCCAAGCGCGTGCTGTTCGCCGAGGCGGAAGAGGAAGTGGTGCTGCGCGCCGCGATCCAGTTCCGCGAAGGCGGTTATGGCATCCCCGTGCTCGTCGGCCGCAACGATGTGTATGACAAGCTGCGCGCGCTGGGCGTTGACGATCCGTACAGCTTCGAACTGCACAACAGCGTCAATTCGCCGCTCGTCCCCCAGATGGTCGAGATGCTCTATGCTCGCCTGCAGCGCCGTGGCTATCTGAAGCGCGAGATCGAGCGCATGGTGAACCGCGATCGCAACATCTTCGGTTCGCTGATGCTGCAGCTGGGTGAAGCCGATGCGATGATCACCGGCGTGACGCGCACCTATTCGCGCACGATGCGCGAAGTGCGCAAGGTGATCGACCCGCGTCCGGAATCGACGCCGTTCGGAATCCACGTGCTGGTGGGCCAGAGCCACACCGTGTTCATGGCCGACACGACGGTGAACGAACGCCCGAGCGCGGCCGAACTGGCCGACATCGCCGAGGGCACCGCCGCCGTCGCGCGCCGCATGGGCCATGAGCCGCGGGTTGCCTTCCTGTCCTATTCGACCTTTGGCAACCCCGAGGGCAATTGGCTGGAAAATCTGCGCGCCGCCGTCAGCATCCTCGACGAACGCGGTGTCAGCTTCGAATATGAGGGCGAAATGGCGCCCGACGTCGCGCTCAACCCCAAGGCGATGGCGCATTATCCGTTCAGCCGCCTTTCGGGCCCGGCCAATGTGCTGATCATGCCCGGCCTGCAGTCGGCCAATCTTTCGGCCAAGCTGCTGCGCGAACTGGGCGGCGATTCGGTGATCGGCCCGATGCTTGTCGGGATGGAAAAGCCGGTTCAGGTCGCGACGATGTCGTCGAGCGCATCGGAACTGGTGACGCTGGCGGTGCTCGCCGCAGCCGGCATCGCGGGCTGATCCGCGCTACACGCAAAAAGGGCGCTCCGGGAAACCGGGGCGCCCTTTTTTGTGGCCTGATGCCGCTGGCAAAGGCGACATGAGATTTCGGAACGTGTCGCGCGGTGTGCGACCGTTCCGGTTGCTCGTTCCCGTCAGGGCGTGTTGGGGGTTGCACCGCCCATGCCCGGCGCGCCGACCGCGCCGATATTGCCGAACAGTTCCTGGAAAAAGCCGCGCTTGCGGCCGAGCGTTGGCGTCTTGGCGCCGGTGGGGCTGATCGAGGCGACCTGTTCCAGACCGGTACGGTTGATCGAGGCGACATTGCCCGCGCCGTCGAACCGGACGTGGAGCACCGTCTGCGCGGTGGGGCTGGGCTGGGCGAAGGCGAGCTGGCGCGTGTCGCGCGCGACATAATACCAATCATTCTTGTCGAACTGGCCGACAAAGGTGGGGCGGCCCAGCGTGGCTTCGACCGAATCGCGATTGTCGACGCCCGGCGAGATGCCATCGACCAGCTGCTGATCGATAATATATCCCTGATGCCCGCGAATCCGCGTGCAGCCGCTGGTTGCGACCAGAGCCAACGTGGCGGTGGCCACCACCAGGATCGCCCGTGTCTTTCTTGCCATCGGCCCGCTACTCCTCGAATCAACGCAAATCTGGCGGCATAATCCCATTGCATGCCGTGCTTGCTGCATCGATATGCGGATAGCAGCCGCCAGACAAGGCCGCCAATTATTGGAGCAGACCGGACAGTGTCGATTATCAACCGCCTTTTCGGGAGGCAGAATGGGCGCGAGGCGCTTATTCCGCTATATAATGCAATCGTTTCCGAAGCCCGGGAGCCGGCCTGGTATCTCGACGGCGGGGTTGCCGACACGGTCGATGGACGGTTCGACATGGTCGCCGCGCTGCTGAGCGCGACGCTGCTCAGACTCGAGCGCGAGGGCAAGCCGGGGGCCGATGTCTCGGTGCTGCTGACCGAGATCTTCGTCGACGATATGGACGGCCAGCTGCGCCAGATCGGGATCGGCGACATCGTCGTCGGCAAGCATATTGGCAAGATGATGAGCGCACTGGGCGGCCGGCTGACCGCATACCGCGCGGCGAGCCAGGGCACCGAGAGCTGGGAAGACGCGCTGGCGCGCAACCTGTTTCGCGGCGCGCCGGTGGATGCCGGCACGCTGAGCTTTACCGCCGCACGCATGCGCGCGCTTGTCGTCCAGCTCGACGCGCGCGCCATGCCGGCCCTTGTCAACGGAGATTTCCCCAAGCCATGACCACGTCCCCCGCAGAATTCAGCCGCATCTACCGCGTGGATTCGATCGGCGAACGCCCCCGCACCGTCGACCTGGAGGCCGATGCCGCCGAGCGCGTGGCACTCGCCACGCGGTTCGGGCTGCAGAGCATCGCGCTGCTGAAGGGCACCGCCGCGCTGTCGCGCGTCGCGGGCGGGATTGCCGCCTCGGGCCGGCTTGAGGCGCAGGTCGAGCAATTTTGCGTGGCGACCGGCGAGCCGGTGCCCGCGACGATCAGCGAGAGCTTTTCCCTGAAGTTCGTCGCCGCCGAAACGGGCGTGCCCGCCGACGAGATCGAACTGGAAGAAGACGATCTCGACATCGTCGATTTCGACGGACAGGCGGTCGATATGGGTGAAGCGCTGGCGCAGACGATGGCGCTGGCGCTCGATCCCTTCCCGCGCAGCCCCAATGCCGAGACCACGCTGCGCCAGGCGGGCGTGCTGAGCGAGGAAGAGGCCGGCGCCTTTGGCCCGCTGGCCGCGCTGAAAAAGAAGATGACCGGCGGGGCATAACCGCACGAGGCCGTTTTTTTTGATAGAATACAAAATGTTACAAAAGCCCCGGCCGCCCCGCGCAGCCGGGGCTTTTTTCGTGTCTGGGGTGGATAAAAACAGCCGCTTTACCCGACCGCCTATTGACGCTGGACAAGCGCGTTCGAGAGGAATAGGCGGGCACCTATTGCGAATCATTATACATATCGTTTGCAACAAAACGGGCGAGCAAGGATGCGAGACGCGTTCGACAGCAACGGGACGAGACGGCGCCAGCCGCGACCCCGCCTGTGGGCGCCGATGCCGGGGGGCGGGCAATGAGCGGTTATCTCGATCAGACAGCGGGCCGCACCGGCGGCATGGCGCTATCGCTCGCGATCCACGGCGCGGTGTTGGCGCTGGCGTTGCTCGTTTTCAACAAGGCCCCGCTCAAGATGCACGCCGCCGGGCCCGAGCTTGCGGTGTTCTCGGTCCCCGATCTGAGCCAGCCGCTCGAACAGGCCCCGCCGACACCGCCTGAGCAGCAGGAACAACAGCCAGTGCCGCCGCAGATCGTGAAGCCCGAGGTGACGGTGACCAAATCGGAGCTTCCGGCGCCCTATGTGGTGCCGGTGGCCGATCCGGTGCCGCTACCGCGCCCGCAGATCGCGGTGCCCCAGCCGGTTGCGGCACCGCCGCAGCCCGCAGCCCCGGCCGCCGCCGCGCCGCCCGCACCATCGGCGCAGACACGCAAACAGGAACAGAATTATTACGCCACGCTGATGGACTGGCTGAACCGGAAGCGGAAATATCCGCCCGAAGCCAAGAAGGCCCGCCAGCAGGGCGTGGTCGTCGTGAAGTTCACGATCGACCGACAGGGCAATGTGCTGGACGCCGTGATCAAGAAAAGCAGCGGGTATGCGCTGCTCGATCAGGAAACGCTGAACCTGATGCGGCGCGCCTCGCCGCTCCCGGCCATTCCCGACTCGCTGGGCAAGGACCGGCTGACGATATCTCTGCCCATCGAATACTCATTGATAAATGGTTGAATAAAAAGGGGAAAATACAAGTGAGCAAGACGTTGAATGTCTCGCGGCCAGCGAGCCTGCGCCTGCAATCATGCGCGGCCACGCTGGCGCTGGGCCTGGTTGCCGCCACCGCCGCGACGCCCGCCGCCGCGCAGGAAGCCGAAGTTGAGCTGGACACGCTCAAGATCAAGGACCGCACCTCGGACACCAACCCCTATACGCAGGAAGGCGCCCCTTATAAGGCGCGCGTGTCGGGCGATGCGCGCCGCGTGAAGCCGCTTGTCGAAACCCCCACCACCATCACCGTCATCACCGAATCGCAGATCAAGGAATCGGGCCAGACCGACCTGCGCGCGATCCTGAACCAGCAGCCGGGCGTGACCATCGGCACCGGCGAAAACGGCAACGCCTTTGGTGACCGTTATATCATTCGCGGGCAGGAAGCGCGTTCGGACGTGTTCGTCGACGGGCTGCGCGACCCCGGCATGACGATCCGCGAAAGCTTTGCCATCGAACAGGTGGAACTGACCAAGGGCCCGAGTTCGACCTTTGCGGGCCGCGGTTCGGCCGGCGGCGCGGTGAACGGCATCACCAAGCGCGCGAGCACCGAATATAATTTCAACCGCGCCGAGCTGGGCGCGGGCACCGACAATTTCATCCGTGGCACGATCGACAGCAACTGGAAGCTGACCGACACGCTCGCCGCGCGCGTCAACCTGCTCTACAGCTATCAGGAAGTGCCCGATCGCGATCCGGCCGACCGCAAGCGCTGGGGCGGCGCGGTGTCGACGGTGTTCACCCCCACCGACACACTGCAGATCCTGCTCGATTATTACCACCTCACCGCGCGCGACCTGCCCGATATGGGCGTGTATCTCGACGGCACCACCGGCAAGCCGGTGAAGACCCCCGTTTATGCGCAGGAACAGGATTTCCTGAAATCGGACGTCGACACCTTTACCGGCCGCATCATCCTTGAGCCGTTCGACGGATTCAGCATCCAGAATGCGACGCGGTACGGCACGACCGACAATGGCTATGTCACCACCGGCTATCGCGGCACGACGCTGAGCACGCATCAGGGCTGGCAGGACGTTGAATATTTCGTCAACCAGTTCAACGTGAACGGCGAATTCACCACCGGCTCGATGAAGCACAACCTGATCGTCGGCACCGAATATTCCGATCAGAAGGTGACGAACGGTATCTACACCAACGTCAACACCGGCACGCCCAATTGCGGCACCGGCTATTGCATCAAGGATGCCGCCGGAAACTATTACGACAACATCAACACGCTGATGGGCCGCGAGATCACCAAGGGCCGCGTCGATTCGAAATGGCATGTGAAGACGCTGTCGGCGTACATCATGGACACCGTCGATTTCACCGACTGGCTGACCGTCTTTGCCGGGCTGCGCTACGACGCGCTGGATTACAGCAACACCACCATTGCCAACAACGGCACCCGGACCCCCTATGGCTATAGCGAGGAGCTGTGGAACGGCCATGCCGGCATTTCGGTGAAGCCCACCGAAAACGGCAATATCTATTTCAGCTGGGGCACCGCCAAGGATGTGAACGGCGGCGAATCCGATCTGGGCAGCAGCTGCGGTTATGGCGGCATCTGCGTTCCCAGCGTTCCGACGGGCACCTCCACCGCAGCGATCGATTATGGCCAGCCCGAAACCGTCCAGAATCTGGAACTGGGCGTGAAATGGGATCTGTTCAACGATCGCCTGATGCTGAGTGCAGCCGCGTTCGAGATCACCAAGGACGATGTGTTCGAACAGGCGATCGGCAATACTGGCTATGACCTGACCGGTACGCTCAATACCGGCCGCAACCGGGTGCGCGGCGTCGAATTGGGGATGGTCGGCAACATCACCGAGCGCCTCAGCGGCCAAGCGGGCGTGACCTTCATGAAATCGAAGATCCTGCGTTCGAACAACCCCGCCAATATCGGCGAACCGCTGGCGAATTTCGCCAACAATGCAGCCACCGCGCAGCTGCGGTATCAGGCGACCTCGAAATTCTCGTTCGGCGGAACGGCGACCTATCGTGGCAAGATGCATGCCGGGCAGCCCGATGGCGCGGGTTCGCTCAACCGCACGGTGCCGTCGAGCACGGTGTTCGACCTGTTCGCGAGCTACAAGTTCAACGAGAATTTCGACGTTCGCTTCAACGCCGGAAACATCACCGACAAGGATTATTACCTTGCCGCGTATCGCAGCGGATCGTTCATCTACAAGGGCGATGCACGCAGCTTCCGCCTGACGGTGGGCGCACGCTTCTGATCGCGTGACGACGGGCCGGCCATGGCGCCGGCCCGTCATTTATTGTCTATAGGCATCGAAACGACCGCCGAGGACGCGATGCGCCGCCCCAGACTGACCGCCATTCCCGCCGATCTCGTCTCGCTGGACGATTATGCCCGGCTGGCCGACGACCATATCGACGCGCCGGTGCGCGCGCATATCGAGGGCGGCAGCGGCGCCGAACAGACGCTGGCCGCCAATCGCGCGGCCTTTGGCACCATCCATATCTATAACCGGCTGCTCGGAGATATGCGCCGGGGCAGCACCGCGACGCGGCTGCTGGGCACCGACTTGCACCACCCGATCCTCCTTGCCCCCGTCGCCTATCAGAAGCTGGTCCATCCCGAGGGCGAGGTGGCGACCGCGCGCGGCGCGCTCGATACGCTGATGGTGGCGAGCACGCTGGCCTCGGCAACGCTTGAGGAGATTGCAGCGGCGAGCGCCGGGCCGCTCTGGTTTCAGCTTTATATGCAGCCGCGCCGCGAAGACACGCTGGCGCTGGTCCGCCGCGCCGAGGCCGCAGGGTACCGCGCGATCATGGTGACGCTGGACACCAGCGTGCAGACGCCGCCGCGCGCCGCGCAGCGGCTGGGCTTTCAACTGCCGGGCGATGTCCGCCCGGAAAATCTGCGCGATCAGGCGCCGCTTGCCCCGGTGGCGCTGCCCCCCGATGCCAGCATCGTCTTTCAGGGCGCGATGGCCGATGCGCCGCGCGCCGAAGACCTTGACTGGCTGCTTTCCGAAACCCGGCTGCCGGTGATCGCCAAGGGCGTGCTCCACCCCGCCGACGCCGAAATGCTGCGCAGCATGGGGGTGGCGGGGATCGTCGTTTCCAACCATGGCGGGCGTGGGCTGGACGGCGCGCCGGCAAGCCTTGCGGCGCTGCCCGCGATCCGCGCCGCGCTGGGGCGCGACTATCCGGTGTTGCTGGACGGCGGCATCCGCAGCGGCACCGACGCGTTCAAGGCGCTGGCATGCGGCGCGGATGCGGTGATGATCGGCCGCCCGCAGATCCATGCCCTCGCCGTGGCGGGCAGCCTTGGCGTGGCGCACATGACGCGGATGATCCGCCAGGAACTGGAGATCGCGATGGCGCTGGCCGGGCGCGCGACGATCGCCGACATCGACGACACCGCCCTTTTTCCCTGCTGACGAGACGGATCTTACCGCCATGCTGGTGACCATCGACAATTTCCTGACGGCCGAGGAAGTGCGCGCCTTTCGCGCGCGGCTGGACGCCGGCACCTGGGTGGACGGCGCGAGCACCGCAGGCACGCTTTCCGCCGCAGTGAAGCGCAATCTGCAGATCGACGAAAATGATCCGCTGGGCCGCGATCTGGGCAATATCATCCTCGGGCGGATGGGCACGCATCCGCTGGCGATCTCGGCCGCGCTGCCGCACCGCATCTATCCGCCCAAATTCAACAGCTATGCGGGTGGCGGCCATTACGGCACGCATGTCGACAGCGCGGTGATGCGGATTCCGGGGACGAACGATACGCTGCGCAGCGATGTTTCGGCCACATTGTTCCTCACCGACCCGGCCGATTATGACGGCGGCGAGCTGCTGATCGAGGGCGCGCACGGCGCGCAGGCGGTGAAGCTGGAGGCGGGCGCGCTGGTGCTCTACCCCGCAACCAGCCTGCACCGCGTGGAGCCGGTGACGCGCGGGCGGCGGATCTGTTCGTTCTTCTGGATCCAGAGCATGGTGCGCAGCGCCGAGGACCGGGGCTTGCTGTTCGATCTCGACCAGACGGTCCAGGCGCTTGCCGCGACGCGCGCGCCCGACGATGCCGATCTTGTCCGGCTGACCGGCGTCTACCACAATCTGCTGCGCCGCTGGGCGGAGATGTAGACCGCCCCCGCGCGGCGCGCGGCTCAGGCGGCGGCGCGCAGATCGACGACGACGCGGTTCCGGCCTTCGCGCTTAGCCTGATAGAGCGCGGTGTCGGCGGCCTGGATCAGCGTCGACCCGTCGCGCGCCATGCCGGGATCCCAGCTGGCGATGCCGAAGGACATGCTGGTGGCCCCCACCGTGCGCCCGCCCTGGCGGACATTGAGCTCGCTGATCGAATGGCGCACCTGCTCGACGCGCTTGGCCAGCGCCTCGACCGAGCTGCCGGGCGCGATGATCGTGAATTCCTCGCCCCCGAAGCGGCAGACGACATCGCCGTCGCGGAAACGACGGACCATTTCGGCGGACACCGCCTGCAGCACCGCATCGCCCGCATCATGGCCGAATTCGTCGTTGAAGCGCTTGAAATGATCGACGTCGCACATGACGAGGCTGAGCGGCGCGCCCGAGCGCGAGGCGCGCGCGATTTCGAGCGCGAGCGTCTCTTCCATATAGCGCCGGTTGAACAGCCCGGTGAGCGGATCGCGGATCGTCTGTTCGCGCAGCCCGCGCTGGAGACGGTGGTTGACCAGTGCCGAGGCGATGTTTTCGGCCATGACGGTGAGGCGGAAGCGCGTTTCGTTTTCAACCACGCCCTTCAGATAGAGCACGCCGATCACCTCGCCGCCCGCGAGCAGCGGTTCGCAGTGATAGATTTCGCGGCTGTCGCCGACATGGCCACAGACGATGTCGCCACCGGGTTCGGCGACGAAATGGCTCTGGCCGCGGCGCAGCGCCCAGCATTGATCGGGCGCGAAGCCGCCCTTGTCGACCTCAAGCCCGCTCCAGCCGGCAATCGGCACGAGCAGGTTGCGCGAATTATTATGCGCATAGAGCGCGCCCGGTATGCCGGGGAGCACGCGCGGCACGAAAACCTGGATGATTGCGGCCAGTTCCTCATCGGTGCGCGCCGCCTGCATGCGGTGCGCCATGCCGCCGAGAAGCTCGATCACCTCGCCGCGTTCCTTCAGCACGTCGCTGTTGAGCAGCAGCTCGGCATTGACGACCTTGAGCTGCTGGGCGCTACGCGCCTGATCGGCGACCGCGTGTTCCAGCTGCTCGGCCATCGCATTATAGCCCTGCGCCAGCCGTTCGAATTCGGGCGAGCCCATGTCGGACGTGATCCGGATGCTGCGGTTCCCCTGCCCCAGATCCTCCATCGCCTGCTCCATCGTGCGGATCGGACGCTTGATCGCCGCGATGACGAGGAACGCGCCGATGCCCGACAAAAGCGCGATGATGGGGCCGCCGACCAGCGCGAGCTGCTTCACCCAGCCGAGCCGGGTATTGGCGGCCTCGATCCGGGCGGTCTGGAGCACGCGTTCTTCCTCGAGAAAGCCCTGCGAGCGCGCCGCCACCGAGATCATCAGATCGCGCCCCTGCCCATTGGCGATGAGTTCGGTCGCACCGGTGAAATTGGCCTTGCGCCCCATATCGAGCGTCTTGCGCAATGATTCGATACGCAGATCGATCATCGCGCGGATTTCCTGCGCGCGCATGTTCTGAAGGCGGTTATCCTCGGTCAGGCGAACGAGCTGGGCCGCGTTGATCGCGGCGCTGTCGACGCTTTTTTCGAAGGATTCGACGAAGGACGGATTGCGGGTGAGGATGAAGGCGCGCTGCCCGGCCTCTGCTTCGCGCAGATCGATGAGGATCTGTCCCATATTCTCGATCACCGCAGCCGATTGGGTGACCGCGACAAAGCTGTCGCGCGTCTGGCGCGAAGCATCGACAAGCAGGGCGGCAAAGGCGGCCAGCGCGACCACCACCAATGTGCTGAGCGCGGCGACCCGGGAAGAGAGCGAGGAGAACATTATGCCACTATAGCGGCGCTTTGGTTTAAAAGGATTAACGATGCGATATTTCCCGGCTCAGGCGGGTGTTTCGACCAGTTCGGCGATTTCGAAACTGTAGCTTTTCCAGCCGCGCATCCGGGCGCCGTCCGCCGCAGGCCCGCGTTTCTTCTTCGCCTCGGCAAGCGAGCGGCTATGCCCCCAGAACACCTCGGTCTTGCCGTTTTCGAGCACCGCCACGATGCGCCAATAATGGGTGAAGCTGTCGGTGGTGGGGCCGATCGTCTTCACATAGCCATCGGGCATCGTCGCGGTCAGATAGCGGCGCTTCTTCTTCATCGGCCCCTCCTATCTCCCGGGGCGCGGCGCTTCAATCGCGGCGGTCCGGCTAGAAGCGCTTGATCGAGAGCACCTCGAAGGTCTTGCGCAGCGTTTCGGTCGAGCGTTCATAATCATCGAGCGCAAGCGCGGCGATGAGCGCGTCGACAACGCAGAGCTGCGCGATCCGGCTGGTCATCGCCTCGGTCCGGAAGCGCGTTTCGCGCGCCATGGTGAAGAGCACGATGTCGGCATGCGCCTGGATGGGCGAGCGCGCGAAATTGGTGATCACGATGGTGCGCGCACCAGCCTCCTTTGCCAGGCGCGTGGCGGCCACCGTCTCGTGCGTCGCGCCGCTATGCGAGATGGTGAGCACGGCGACATCGGGATCGCAGCGCGACGCGCTGATCGCCTGGACATGGCTGTCGATCACGACGCGGGCGTCGAGCCCGATGCGGAGCATGCGGTAATGCGTATCCTCGGCAATGGGGGCGGACGAGCCGATGCCGTAGATCTCGACGCGCTTGGCGCCGCGGATCGCGGCCACCGCGCGCGACAGCGCCTGCGGATCGAGCACCGAAAGCGAATCGCGCAGCGCCTGGATGCCCGAATGGAAGACCTTGCGGCAGATCGTATCCATATCATCGTCGCGGCCGACATCTTCATGGATGAACTGAACCGGCTGGACGATCTCGCGCGCGAGGCTGAGTTTCAGATGCTGGAACCCCGTGAGCCCGATGCCGCGGCAGAAATTGATGATGCTGCCTTCGCTCACCCCCACCGCTTCAGACAGTTCGGTGACCGACATACGCACGATTTCCTCGGGCTGGGCGAGGATATAGTCGGCAATGCGGCGCGCGCCCTTGGCCATGCCGGGTTGAGCTATCCTCATTCTTGCCAGCGCGTTTTCGACCGGGCCGCTCTCCGTCGCCCCCGGAGCCGCCCCATCCTTGGCCTTGCCCATATTGTTTCCGTCTTGCCGCATTGCGTGAAAAATCATCGCGATTCTGCGGCAGACGGCACCCAAAGTCCACTCAGCCGAAAATGAGATATGGTCATTTTTATTTTTCCATAAAATTGAACATCTTTCACTCAACTGTCACATCCCCCGCCTAACCGGGCCCTGCGCAATGCCGCGCTGCAGCACGAATCGCCGTCAGATCGATGTCCTGCACCGGCAATGTGACCGGGATCCTTCAACAGGGGCTTTTACGTGCAAACTGCATCCAAATTTCGCGCGGCCATGTGTCTTGGCCTGTTCCTGACCGCCAGCGCATTGCCCTCCGTCGCGCTGGCAGCGGCTGACGAGGCCAGCGCCGATGCCGCGGATGCATCGGGCGAGATCGTCGTGACCGGCGAGGTCGTGAAGGCGACGCCGCTGGCCGCGCAGGCGATCGAATATGGCAATGCCGTGCAGATCATCGATGCGCAGCAGATTGCGACGACCGGGGCGACCAACTTCGCCGAAATCGCGCAGTTCCTGATCAAGGGCGCCAATATCGGCTATTCGCCCGACGAAGGCGAATATACCATCCGCCTCGACGGTGGCAGCGACCGCGACACGCTGGTCGTGCTCGACGGCGTGCCGCTGTACGATCGTGGCCCCGCGCTGGAAACGATCTGGGGCACCACGACGATCGACCCGCACATGATCGAACGTGTCGAGGTGTTTCGCGGCGGCAACAGCCTGTTCTTCGGCAGCAATGGCGGCATCGGCGTGGTCAGCCTCGTCACCAAGCGCCCCGACGGGACGAGCAAGTTCGAACTGGGCGCGCAATATGGCGCGTTCAACACGCGTGAGATCTGGGGCAATGCGAGCTTCCCGCTCGACGCCGACGGGCGCCACAGCCTGATGTTCTATGGCGGCAGCATCCAGACCGACGGCCCGCGCATCTTTGCCCCCGAAGCCTATGTCGACAATGTCGTGAAAGCCGGCGGGATCCAGGAATATCCGCTCAACCGCAACAATATCGGCGTCAAATATCTGTGGAAGCTGGACGACAAGTCGGAATTCCGCGTCAACGGGCAATATACCCAGTTAGAGTTCCACGACCCCTTCCCCGACGCCGAAACCTTCTCCCCCAACCGCACGCGCTATCCGATCGTCGACTTCTCGTTCGACCGGCGCTGGTCCGACAATCTCTACACCGAGATCGCAGGCTATTGGAGCAACCCGCAGCTCAACAACACCGAAACCTATGCCGAGATCTGCAAGATCCAGACGGGGTGCATCGATCCGTCGACCGGCAAGACCACGGCGTTCGGCGACGCCACCGGCAAGTCGATCCCCTTCGCCAACAAGGGATTCGGCAAGGATTCGAAGGTCGGCGGGTTCCGCGAGATGGGGCTGAATGTCCGCAACACGCTCAACATTCCGAACGCGCTTGAAGTCGTCGGCGGGGTTCAGGTGGTTTCGTACAAGAACGATTCCGACCCGGTTTTCCCGATTTCCAACAAGGCGAACACGATCACCGGCGTCTATGCCGATTTCCGCCCGGTCCTGCCCTTCAGCACCGACACCAAATTGTCGCTGGCGGTGCGCACCGACTTTGCTGACAGCTTCGGATCGCGCACGATCTGGAAATTCGGTTTCCGCCAGCCGATCGGCGATTTCTATATCCGCGGCAATGGCGGTACGTCGTACAGCCTGCCGCAGACCAACGAGCTCTATTCGCAAAGCGCCACGCTGGTCGGCAACCCCAATCTGAAGACCGAGGAAACCGAAACCTATAATGGCGGCATCGGTTTTTCGAAGCTGTTCGGCGCTGTGCAGGTGAATGCCGAGCTTGGCGCGTTCCACACCGATGTGACCAACCGCATCCAGTCGAAAATCCCGCTGCCCGACGAAGCGGTTGGCATTCCCGGCTGGGAACCCGGCATGTCGACCTATTTCAACAATGACCGCGTCACCAAGATCCGCGGCCTGACCGCCGACCTTGATATTCTGATCGGCAAGAGCTTTTCCTTCAACATCAACTATACCAAGCAGAAGGCGCGTCTGGACGGCAGCAAGCTGCAGATCAACGAAACCCCCGAATATATGATCGGCGGCAACATCGCCTGGCACAGCCCCGACGACCGGATCCACCTGACGCTCTTCCCGCGCTATCAGGGCCCCGAATATGCGACGGGCGGCCTCAACCAGTCGCTGCGCCACAATTTCGGCAATTATTTCGTGATGAACGGATCGATCGGATATTGGGCGGGCGACAAGCGCCAGCACCGCCTCCAGCTGCGCATCGCCAACATCTTCAACGAGAAATATGCCGAGCGCTACGGCTATGGCAATATGCGCTACAGCTCAGCCTTCAACCGCGGCGAGATCACGACCGCGAGCCCCGAATATTATTATGGCTATGAATTCGAGGGCAAGCCGCGCAGCGTTTACGTTTCCTACACCACCAAGTTCTGAGCGAAGCGATGTGCCCGGTATCGGCACCGATGCCGGGCACATCGCCGTGCAAGGTCTGCCGGTTCATGAGCTTGTCACAGCACCGTCGTAGCAGCCCCCCGTCGTTCGGGTCGGTGGAGGGTGCGTATGCGGAAATGGATGATGGCCGGGGTGCTGGTGGCAATGCTTGCCATCGGCACGCTGTGGCTGGGCGGGCGGGAAGAGCCCGTTTCGGCGGCACCGCTGCGCGGGCGGGAAGAGCCCGTTTCGGCGGCACCGCTGCGCGTGCTCCTCATCCCCGCCGATGGCGGCACCGAAAGCGGCACTCTGGCCGACTATCAGCCGATTTTCGACGCGGTTGCGCGCGACACCGGGGTGCGTTTCGACCTGAAAGTGGCGCAATCCTATGGCGGGGTGGTTGAGGCGATGTGCAACAATGCTGCCGACATCGCCTTTGTCGGCCCGGTCACCTATTTACAGGCCAGCGCGCGCGGTTGCGCCGAACTGCTGGCGGTGGCGATGAAATCGGGCCGCTCGGTCTATTATGCGGGGCTGTTTGTCCGCCCCGATTCCGCGATCCATACGATTGCGGAGCTGCGCGGCAAGCGCATCGCCTTTGGCGACATCAATTCAACCTCTGCCTTCGTCTTCCCGGTCACCATGCTGATGGAGGCGGGGATCGACCCCACGCACGATCTGGCCGCGATCCGCATGACCGGCACCCATGCCAGCAGCCTGTCCGCGCTGGTGGCCGGCGAGGTTGATGCGGCCGCGCTTTCCTTCGATTCCTATGACAAGGCCGTGCGCGCCGACATGGCCGGCGTGCGCGATCTGCGCGTGATCGCGCGCAGCGACGCCATTCCCTATCCGCCGCTGATCGCGAACACCCGGCTTGCGCCCGAACAACGCGAGCGCCTGCGCACCGCCTTTCAGGCCGTCCGCCACAGCCCCGGAATCTCCGCCGAAATGATCCGCGGCTATGGCGGCGCGCAGGTCGACGGCTATGTCGGCAGCGTTCCCACCGGCCATTTCGCCCCCGCCGCCCACAAGATGGCGATGATCAGCACCGCGCTGAAAAGCGAAATGCTGCGCATGGCGGCACGGCGGTAACCGCAGCGATGGAAATTCTGCTCGACAGGCTGAGCGTGCGCCACGGGGACGAGATGCCCGTGCTGAGGGCGCTGACGCTGGCCATCCCCTCAGGCCAGTTCTGCGCGGTCCTCGGCGCGTCGGGTGCCGGGAAATCGACGCTGCTGCGGGCGCTTGCGGGCGCAGTGCCGCCAAGCTCCGGCCAGTTGCACCTTGATGGAACCCCTGTCGCGGCCGCGCACCCAAGCGCCTTGCGCCGCCGGATCGGGATCGTGCCGCAGGATCTGGCGCTGTGCGGCCGGGCAAGCGTGGCCGACACGGTGATGAGCACCGCGGGCATCGCGGGGTGGCGTTCGCTGTTTCGCCTCTATCCCGAGGCAGAGCGCCGCCGCGCCAGCCGGCTGCTCGCGCAACTGGGGTTGGAACCGGCGCTGATCGGCCGGCGGGTCGACAGCCTTTCCGGCGGACAGCAACAGCGCGTTGCGATTGCGCGCGCGCTGCAACACCGACCCGCCCTGATCCTCGCCGACGAACCCGTGGCGAGCCTTGACCCGGCGACCGCCGCCACCACGCTGGCGCTGATCCGCGCCGAGGCCCGCAGCCTTGGCGCGACCGTGATCTGCAGCCTGCACCAACCCGAACTGGCGCGCCGTTTCGCCGATCGCCTCATCACACTCGACGCGGGGCGCATCAGCGTTGACAGCGCATTGGCGGAGCACAGCCCCGCGCGCATCCGCCCGGCGGAGATGCCGGCATGACGGCCACCGAAATCTGGCGCTTCCCCGCCCTGTTCGGCGCGCGCACCATCGCGCTGCTTTTCCTGGCGTTTCTGCTGCTCGGTTATACCGGCCAGCGCCTTGAAATCGGCCGGATGCTGTCGCTCAGCGCGGAGGCGATGCTGGTGCCGATGGGCCTTGCCGACCGCTCGCAGGTGGCCGACGGCTTCAGCGCGACGCTGGCGCAGCTTGTGCCGATCCAGCTTTCGGAACGCCGCGAGGTCGCGCGGATTACGGGCTTCGATCCCGCCCACCTGCCGCCCTTCGCCTATGTCGAGACGGTTGAAACGCGCGTTTCAGAGCTGGACCCCGAAACGCTGCGTCCGACAGAACGCGTCGTCCGAACCACATGGCTGGTCGACCCGCTCGGTTATCTCGGCCATGTTGGTGGCAAGATGCTCGAAACGCTGGAAATGGCACTTTGGGGGACCGTCATCGCGATTGCGATCGGGCTGCCGCTGGCGCTGATGGGCGCGCGCAATCTGGTGCCCAACGGCGCGGTGCGCGGCGGCGCGCGCGCGGTGTCGAGCTTTTTGCGCGCGGTGCCCGAACTGGTGGCGGCGCTGTTCCTCGTCATCGCCTTTGGCTTTGGACCGATTGCCGGGGTGCTCGCGCTGGGGCTGCATTCGGCGGGCTTCCTCGGCAAATTCTATGCCGATGATGTCGAGGATGCCTATCCCCGCCCGCAACAGGCGCTGGCGGCGATGGGGGTCGGCCGGTTCAGAATCTGGCACCAGGCGATATTGCCGCAGATCCTGCCCCAGCACATCACCTGCACGCTCTATACCTTCGACCGCAACGTACGCATGGGCACGGTGATCGGCCTCGTCGGCGCGGGCGGCATCGGCCAGGAACTCAAGGGCCGGTTCGACATGTACGAATATGGCCATGTCGGCACGATCCTGATCGCCATCTTCCTCGTCATCCTCACGCTCGACCTGATCGCCGCGCACGCGCGGCGGGCCTGGCGATGACGTTCCTTTTTCCCGTCGAACCGGAGTAGTTTGAATGAGCAAATCGAGACGCGATTTCCTGAAGGTGGCTAGCGTGGCCGGCACCGCAGCGGCATTCCACGCCAGCATCGGCCGGGCGCTCGCCATCCCCGCGCGGCGGACGACCGGGACGATCAAGGATGTTCGCCATATCGTCATCCTGATGCAGGAAAACCGATCCTTCGACCATTATTTCGGGACGATGAAGGGCGTGCGCGGCTTTGGCGACCGGCATCCCATTCCGCTGCCCGGCGACAAGACTGTCTGGTGGCAGAATAACGGCGTGCGCGACCTGCCGCCCTTCCACCTCGACACCGCGCGCACCAACGCGCTGAAGGTGCCCGGCACGCCGCATAGTTTTTCCGACGCGCAGGCCGCGTGGAACCAGGGCAAGTTCGGCCTGTGGCCCAAGTTCAAGACAGATTATTCGATGGGCTATTACAAGCGCGAGGATATTCCCTTCCAGTTCGCGCTCGCCGAGGCATTCACGATCTGCGACGCCTATCACTGCTCGATCACGACGGGCACCGATCCCAACCGCATCGTCTTCTGGTCCGGCTCCAATTTCGATCCCAAGGTGGCGGCCACCGGCACCAATTGCCGCGACGACACGTCCGAGCCCAATAACCTGCGCTGCTGGATCAAGGGCGCGCTGCCCGAACCGGGCTACACCTATGCCGGCAATGCGCTTGAATGGGCGACGATCCCCGAGGTGCTCGAAGCCGCCGGCGTCGACTGGCGCATCTATCAGGACCCCAATGATAACTGGACCGGCGCGATGCACGGTGGCCTCGCCTTCAAGGGGTTTCGCGACGCCAAGCCCGGTTCGCCGATCTATGAGCGCGGAATGAGCCATCATTCGCTCGAAAAGCTGGCCGAGGATGCGAAGAACGGCACGCTGCCGGCGGTGTCCTGGGTGCTGCCCCCCAAGGAATGGTCCGAGCACCCCTACGCCTCGACCCCGATCGAGGGCGCCGAATTCACCGCGCGCGTGCTCGATGCGCTCACCGCCAATCCCGATGTGTGGGCGAGCACGGTCTTTTTCCAGACGTTCGACGAGAATGACGGGCTGTTCGACCACCTGCCGCCAGCCGCGCCGCCCTCGTACAACGCCGATGGCAGCCTGGCGGGCAAGGCGACGCTCAGCCTGCCCGGCCATTATTTCGACGACCATGAGGACAAATACCTTTCCCGCGACGACGCGGTGTCGGGCACGACCCGGCCCTGGGGGCTGGGCCCGCGCGTTCCAATGTATGTCGTCTCGCCGTGGAGCAAGGGCGGCTGGGTGAGCAGCGAGGTGTTCGACCACACATCGGTCGGCCAGTTCATCGAGAAACGTTTCGGCGTCACCATCCCCGCGATCAGCCCGTGGCACCGTGCGGTCTGCGGCGACCTGACCTCGTGCTTCGATTTCTCGCGCGAAGGCGATGCCAGCTTCCCGGACCTACCCGATGTCAGCGGATCGACGACGATCCTCGCCGCGCATCTGCAGCGCCCCAAGGCGTTTCCCCCGCGGACGCCGCAGGAACTGCATCAGGAAAAGGGCGTCCGCCGCTCGCGCGCGCTGCCTTATATCCTCCATGTCGACGCACGCATCGATGCGGCGGCCAATGCCATCACGCTTGATTTCATCAATCAGGGGCAGGCCGGTGCGGTGTTCCATGTCTATGACAAGCGCCATCTCGACCGGATTCCGCGCCGCTATACGGTCGAGGCCGGCAAGGCGATCGACGATCGCTGGATCGCCGATGACGATGGCACATTCGACCTCTGGGTGCTCGGCCCCAATGGCTTTCACCGCGCGTTTCGCGGCACCATCAGCGAGGCCGCGCAGGCGCCGCTGATGACCGCACGCCCCGCAGCGCGGGGCAATGGGTTGGCCATTGCGCTGCGCAACCCGGGCGCGGCGCCGCAGACCGTGGAGATGGGCGAGGATGCCTATGCCCCCAGCGCGCGCAGAAAGATCGCGCTCAAGCCGCAGGGCAAGACCGTTGAGATGTGGGAAGGCGCCCGCGAACATGGCTGGTATGATGTCTGCGTCACGCTGACAGGGATGCAGATCCGACTTGCCGGGCGGATCGAGCGCGGCGTCGACGGGGTGAGCGATCCGTTGATGTTCAGCTGAGCGAAAAGCGCACCGGGCAGCCGCTTGGGGCTGCCCGGAATATGGACAACACATTTAGACCATACTAGCAGTATGGCATAAATGTGGGAGAGGGCCATGGCGCGGTACGATTATGTGATTGTGGGGGCCGGTTCGGCGGGGTGCGTGCTCGCCAACCGGCTGAGCGCCGACCCATCCAAAAAGGTGCTGCTGCTGGAAGCGGGCCCGTCGGACCGACACCCGTTCATCAAGATGCCCGCCGGAATGCTGGAGCTGTTCAAGACCGGCAAGCACCACTGGCACTATAATACGGTGCCGCAAAAGCATCTGAACAACCGCGAGATCATGCTCTACACGGGCAAGACGCTGGGCGGTTCGAGCAGCGTCAACGCCATGCTCTATATCCGCGGCGCAAAGCAGGATTATGACGACTGGGCGGCGGCGGGAAATGAGGGCTGGTCCTATGACGATCTCCTCCCCTATTTCCGATCGACCATGCACCAGACGCGCGGTGAAAGCGCGGCGCACGGCGTGGACGGGGAACTTTGGGTGTCCGACGCGCCCGATCTGCCCAACCATGTGCTGCTGCACAGTTTCATGGCGGCGGCGCAGGCGCATGGCATTCCGCTGACCGACGATTTCTGCGCCGGTGACCCCGAAGGCGCGGGCTGGACCCAGGCGACGATCAAAAACGGGAGGCGCTGTTCGAGCGCCGATGCGTTCCTGCGCCCCGCACGCAAGCGCCCCAATCTGGAGGTGCGCGCCGGCGCGCTGGCGTTGCAGGTCGATATCGCGAACGGGCGGGCGCAGGCGGTTATCTACCGGCAGAACGGCAAGGATCATGTTGCCGAGGGCAAGGAGATCATCCTGAGCGCAGGCGCGCTCAAGACGCCGCAACTGCTGCAGGTTTCGGGCATCGGCAACACGCCCGACCTTGAACGCGCCGGTATCCGGGTGAAGCACCACCTGCCGGGCGTCGGCGCCAATCTGCACGACCATCCGTCGGTCTTGATCAAATATCTCAGCAACCGCCCGATCACCTTCAGCGGCATGTCGTTCGCTGAACGCGCGCGGATTTTCCTGCAATGGTTGTTCCTGCGCCAGGGGTACGGCGCGTGGCACAATTTCGACGGCAATATCTTTACGCGCTCGCGCCCCGGGCTTGATGCACCCGACCTGCAGCTCCAGTTCGTGCCGCTGATGTCGGACGGGCTGGACGGCGGCAATGTGCCGCAGCACGGCCTGTCGGTGACGATGTGCTGCATCACGCCGGAAAGCCGGGGCAGCGTGCGCCCGCGCTCGGCCTCCGCGCTCGATCCGGCGGAAATCGACCTCAACTTCATGGAAAAGCGCGCCGATCTGGAAACGCTGATCAACGGCGTGAAACTGGGCCGCAGCATCATGACCCATGACGCATGGCGCGATGCGCAGGGCCCGATCATCGGCGCGGAACGCGCGCCGGGGATCGATATCCAGACCGATGCGCAGATCGAGGATTTCCTGCGCGATGCCGTGACCACCGATTTCCATTATGCGGGCACCTGCCGGCTTGGCCGCGACCCGATGGGCGTGGTGGCGCCGAACCTGCGCGTCCACGGCATCGACGGGCTGACGATCGCCGACGCCTCGGTGATGCCCACGCCGCTGCGCGGCAATACCAACGCCCCGTGCATCGCCATCGGCGCGAAAGCCGCCGACATGCTGTTGAAGGCGGCGTGATGACGAAGCGGTGTCGCGCGCTGCTGCGGATTATTGCAACCTGATCAGAAGGCGGAGGTTACGCCGAATTCCGCGGCGACGCGGCGATAATCGTAAAGCTCGATCGAGGAATGATTGCGTTCCCACTTCAGGCGCACAAGCGGGGCGAAGCTGCCAAGGCTGAGCGCCCGCAAGGTTGCCGCAATGCTGGCGCTATACCGATTTTCGGCCCGGCGCTTGGGATAGAGGAACACCCGCGCGTCCGCTTCGAGGCGGCTATAGCCCAATGTTCCGACCAATGTGGTCCGGCCCAGATCGCGGAAAAGATAGGCCGAGGCGCCGCCCATCGCCAGCGAATAGCCCGGATCGCGCGCCGCCTCGCGAAAGCCGAACAGCTGTACGCCGCCGCCAAAACGCCCGCTAAAGGCGCGGTCGAAACTGGCGGAGAGCGTGAAATCATCCGCCGTCTGCAGCGCATTACGCTTGTTGCTGACATGCACGATATTGCCGTCGAGGCGCACCTGACCGCGCTTGCCCAGCGGACGTTGCCAGCTGACCCCGCCGCCGATCGACGTGCTGAACAGATCCCCGCCATACCACCGCCGCGCGGGGCCGAACGAGAAGGTCAGCTGATTGCCGCCCCAGATATATTGCGGCCCCGCCTGAAGCGCCACGGTGAGGTCGTTAAAATCAGCCTCCCGATATAGCGTCGCGTCCGCCGAGGCGCGGACGAGCAGATCGACCCCCGGTTCAATGCCATGCCGAAAATAGCCCTGCCCGCGCAGATCAAGCCCGACACCCGATTTTGCACGCGCATCGTCGTCGAGCGAGAAATCGCCAATCACCGTACCCAGCGTATCCGACCGTGTTGCCCGGTTGATATTGCTGTCCGGCGCAAGCGCCACCTCGACCGAGCCCCCCAGCGGCTTGCGCGCATTGAGTGCGCGCGAATAGAAGCGCACCAACTGCTCGACCGCTGGCGGCAGCCCCGCAGCCTGCGCCGCGCGCAATTCCTTGCGCGCGCCCGCCATATTGCCGAGCATCGCCTGCATGCGCGCCAGTTCGAGGCGGACACGCGCGGCCCCGGGCTTGTCATCGAGAATGCGGCGGAAGGCGAGCGCGGCCTCGTTATAGCGTTTGAGATCATCCGCCAGCATCATGCCAAGGCGGAAACGCGCCTCGGTGCGCACCTCCAGATCGGGGTCTTCGGTAAGTGCGCGGAAGGCGGCCTCAGCGGTCTCGAAATTGCCTTGCCCCCGCGCGCGATCAGCCAGCGCAAAGACCTCGATCGCCGAGACATGGGTCTGCGTGAGAACGGGCGCGGACTGGTCAGGCGCATCCTTTGCATTTGCTGCGACCGGGATCGAAGCCAGCATGACTATGGCCAGAAACTTATGAACTAAAATGACACGCCCCCGTTTCACAGCCCTATATCCCGATAAAGCCATTATACAGAGCGCGATCGTCGCGAAACGCCGCTGAGCACACGATTGAAGATGGACGAAGGGCAAGTACGATGCCCTTCGTCCAGTGTGTCATGCCGCATCAAAGCATTGCGGCGGACTTACTCGGCAGCGATCGAGGCGGGGCCGTTTTCGACCCGTGCTTCGAGATATTCGCCGGGTTTTGCGCCCGTATAGGCCCCGTCCCGGAAAATCGGCACGCCATTGACCATCGTCAGCCGCATGGGTGCCGCCGGGCGGGTATAGCGCCACATCATGCCGCCCTTGCCATCGTCGACATCATAGCGCTTTTCCATGTCGCGCTGTTCGATCTCGTTCAGATCGAACACGACAAGATCGGCGCGCTTGCCCAGTTTCACTTCGCCGATGTCCTGAAGGAAAAAATGCTCGGCGATCTTGCCGGTCATCGTGTGGATCGCCTCTTCCAGCGTGATCAGCTGCTTGTCGCGGACGAACTTGGTCAGATAGATCACGTTTTCACCGCTGCCGCAGAGCATCTGGAGATGCGCGCCGCAATCGTTGACATTGCCGAGCGATTTCGGATCGCGCACCTGAACCGCGACCGCGTCGTCGTTCATCGGCAGCGGCGCCATGCGGATGGCGGAGTTGACGCCATTGCGCAAAAGCCACTCGGCCGCGGCATCGGAGGCATGAACGCCAAGCTGCTCCGCATAATCCTTGAGGGTGAGGCCGAACGGACCGCCAGTGCCATTTTCAGAGCCCACCTTGGTCAGCAGCAACATATGCGGATTGGCCATCGGCGATTGCGGATAGATCTTCGTATCCCAGCTTTCGCGCGCCCGGGCGCGCCAGTCCGGATCGCGCAAAACGGCTTCCTTCGCCGCATCGCCTTCGGCGAGCACGGCTTCGTGCCAGACATAGTCGTTCGACTGCGCGAACAGCAGCGACCGGTAAATGCTGACCTGCGCGCTGAGCGGCACATGCGTATAGCCCGGCCAGACATCAATCCCTTCGCCGCGCAGCCTGGCGACGAGATCGCGCATCTGTTCGACACGGTAGTTCTGATATTCGGACGTCGGCCCCGCGCCGGTGAACTGAACGCGAATGCCGCGCCCCTTGAGCAGGCCTGCGATGCGCTCGATCTGCTGATCGCCATTGTCGCGCATCAGCGCCACGTCGATGATGCACTGGAAGGTGGCGGCGGGATAACGCTGGAGCACTTCGAACAGCGCCTCGAATTCGGCATCGTCGGACACCAGCGTCGGGATCGGCCGGTTTTCACCGTCATGATCGAGCAGATTGGTCGACAGCCCCAATGCCCCGGCCTGCAGCGCATCTTCGAGCAATTCAGCCATCTTTGCCCGCTCATCTGCGGTGGAAACGCGATTCCAGGCCTCTGCCCCCATCACCGCGATGCGGATCGCAATATGGCCGACATAAGTGGTATAGTTGAGCGGCATCTTGACCTTCTCAACCATCGATTTCCGGTATTCGGACCATTTGCGCCAGTCGAACGGCAAATGCTGCATGAACGGTTCGAGCGGAATATCCTCGAAGAAGGAGAAGATCTTGATCATCTCCATCTGGGCAGCCTTGTCATCGGCAAGCGGCGCCGCCGAAAATCCGCAATTGCCCATCACGATCGTGGTCGCGCCGTAACCCGGCAGCGGATCCAGTTCGGGCTGCCACCACATCGTGGAATCATAATGGGTGTGCGCCTCGATAAAACCCGGGGTGACATAGCATCCACTGGCGTCGAACACCTCTTCGCCCGGGCGCGCATCCAGATTCTTGCCGATTTCGACGATCCGCTCACCATCGACACGCACATCTGCAGCAAAGGCCGGTGCCAGCGTCCCGTCGACGACCGTACCGCCCTTGATCAGAAACTGGGCCATCCATCTCTCTCCTTATTATCGGCGTTTTTATCGTTGACGCATCGCTACTCACCACTCGCCTGGGGGCAGATCGTTCAGCCCGCGGTCGACCCCGCTCTCGGGAATGCCTTTGATGGGTCTTCCGCCCTCTTCCCGGCCGGGACCCAGCATACACTGAAACAGATTTTCGGAATAGAAATTCCGAAACAGTCTGTTCAGTTTTTATAGAGGGCCATATTTTCGCGCTGGCGACGCGCTCTCATCGCCCGATCCGCTGCTCCACCAGCGCATTTCGATCAGCACAGGACGGAGCGCCGCTCAATCATGCGCAATGTGTGAAGATGAAAGCATGACATTGCGCATGAAACCGTAGCACGCCGGCGACTCCCTTTGAGGAAACGTGCCCAACCGCAAGGGCTTCCAGCAAATCTGATGGCATCGCTTCATAATTAGATCCTAGATGATCCGACTATTGCCATCGTCATCACTCTTACAGGGAGTGCCAGATGCGTACGGACCATCGCAACATCCTCATATCGACGAGCATTTTCGTAAGCTCGTCTTTCCTTCTATCGCCCGCCCATGCTCAGGATGCGCAGGGACAAACCGAGGCAGCATCGCAGACCAGCCCCGATATCATCGTGACCGGGACCCTGATCCGAAACCCCAATCTGGAGCAATCGAGCCCGGTATCGGTGATCGGCGAGGACGAGATACAGCTGAAACAGTCCAACACCGCCGAGGAATTCCTCCGGCAATTGCCCGGCGTGGCACCCAGCATCGGTTCAGCGGTCAATAACGGTCAGGGCGGCTCTTCCTTTGTCGACCTGAGGGGGCTTGGCATCAATCGCAACCTCGCACTGCTCGACGGCATGCGGATCGTTCCCGCGCGCGCCGACGGCGCAGCCGACCTCAACAATATTCCGCTCGCGCTGATCGAACGCGTCGACGTGCTGACGGGTGGCGCATCGACGACCTATGGCGCGGACGCGATCTCAGGCGTGGTCAATTTCGTCACCAAGCGCAATTTTGAAGGCATGCAGCTCGATCTGGGCCAACAGATTACGCAGCGCGGTGACGGATCGACATTTCGCGCGGATCTGACGGTGGGCGGCAATTTCTCTGACGACCGGGGCAATGCCGTGCTCAGCATCGGCTATCAGAAAGCCAAACCCGTCTATCAGGGCTCCCGCTCCTTCTCGATCGACAATATCGATTCCTCGACCGGGGAAGCGGGGGGATCGGGCACATCGATTCCCGTGCGCATGTCCATTCCCGGAGTGGGGACGCGCCAGTTGGACCCAGCCACCGGTGCGTTCAATATCGATTCAAGCTTTATTCCGTTCAACTTCAACCCGCAGAATATCCTGCAGACACCGTTTGAGCGGTTCAACATCTTCGGCTCGGCACGCTATGAGGTCGCCGACGGCATTGATGT
This sequence comes from Sphingomonas sp. C3-2, assembly GCF_033025475.1. Classification (NCBI taxonomy): domain Bacteria; kingdom Pseudomonadati; phylum Pseudomonadota; class Alphaproteobacteria; order Sphingomonadales; family Sphingomonadaceae; genus Sphingomonas; species Sphingomonas sp. C3-2. The sequence continues at coordinate 1,937,294 of NZ_CP130322.1, read as the reverse complement.
CTACGCGCAGGGCATTTTCTCGCGCAACAAGAGTGAATCGATCGTGGCGTCGTCGGGCCTGTTCGGCGCCGCCTTCGAAATCCCCTACAGCAATCCGTTTCTGCCCGCCCCTGCGCGCAACCAGCTTTGCGCCGCCAATGGCCTGTCCGGCGCGCAGTGCGATGCGGCGGCGCTCGCCACCGATCCGAATGATCCGAATTACGCCACCTTCCAGAGCAATGTACTGCGCCGATTCATCGAGGCCGGGCCCCGCCGGACAGCGTTCACCACGACATTCTGGCAGCAGAAGATCGGGGTGCGCGGCGACATTACCGACAAGTTCAGCTTCGACGTGTTTGGCACCTATGGCGAAAGCGAACTGCTCCGCGAAAATATCGGCTTTGGGCTATTGTCCCGCGCGCGGCAGGCGCTGCTGGCAACCAATCCGGACACCTGCCTCGATACGAGCAACAATTGCGTTCCGCTCAATATTTTTGGGCCCGCAGGCAGCATTACGCCAGCGATGATCTCCTTCATCGACGCGGCGAATGCCAGCGACACCCAGAAGAACGCGATGACACAGATACGCGGCGTCGTGACCGGCGAGCTCGGGGCGATCGGCGATGCCCAACCGATCAACATCGCCTTGGGGGCCGAATATCGAAAAACCTCCGCCAAGCGGACGCCAGACGCGCTTTCGCTGATCCCCGGCGAAGTGCTGGGCCTTGGCGGCGCGCCGGCCACCACCGACAATTCGACCAATGTGAAGGAAGTGTTCGGCGAGCTGATCGCACCGCTGATCGAGGATAAGCCGTTTGCCCACAGCCTTACGCTCGAGCTTGGCGCGCGCTATTCCGATTACAACACGACGGGCGGCGCCTTTACGTACAAGATCGGTGGCAGCTGGGCGCCCATTGCCAGCCTCAAGATCCGCGGCAATTACAACCGGGCGACCCGATCCCCGACGATCCAGGAACTCTATGCATCGGTGCAGACCGGGCTCAACAACTCGGCCTATGACCCGTGCCAAGGGCAGGCCGCCGACCCCAGCGCCGATGATTTCAATCCCGCGATCGGAAACCCGGTCGTGCAGCAAATCTGTCTGGCCCAGGGGGCTCCAGCCAACACGATCGGCTTCATCACCGCGCCCTCGGGCGGGCAGATCAATTTCACGCAAGGCGGCAATCCGGACCTGAACGTGGAAAAGGCCGATACCTTCACGATCGGCTTCGTCTTCGAGCCCGACTTTGTCCCCGGGCTCACCTTCACGGCCGATTACTATAACATCAAGATCAAGAATGCGATCACCGCGCCGACGATCGACGATCAGTTGCGCGAATGCTTCGGGGGATCAGGGCCCGATACCGTCAATCCGGTTGCCGGCGCCGCAACATCCTTTGATTGCCTTGAATTTCAGAGAGATCCGCTCAGCGGCGGGCTGGACGGTGACAGCGCGACGACACCCGGCGTCTTCCTGCCGCTTTCCAACCAGGGAACTATCAAGACCGACGGCATCGATGTTGCGCTCAATTACAAACACAGGTTCGATTTTGCCGAACTCAGTCTTGCACTAAACGGAAACTGGACAAACTCGTCGCGCTTCCGCTCCAAGCCGGGTTCGATCAACCGCGAATGTGTCGGCTATTACAGCGTCAATTGCGGCGCCCCCGGCAATGGCACGACCGCCTTTGGCAGCGTTGGTTCGATACAGCCGGAATTTTCGTGGAACGCACGATCGACCCTCAGTTTCGAGGCAATCGATATCTCGCTCCTGTGGCGCCATATCTCCTCGGTCGATGTGGAGCCCCTTGTCGCCGACCAGTTCCTCGAGGAGTTCCGCCATATCAAAGCCTATGACTGGTTCGATCTGGCCTTCCAGTTCTCGCCGAGCGATCACGTCACGATCACGGCAACGGTCCAGAATCTGTTCGACCGCGAACCACCCATCGTCGGGAGCACCATCGGCTCGACGAGTTTCAACAGCGGCAACACCTATCCGTCGACCTATGACTCGCTTGGCCGACGTTTTGCCATGGGCGCCAAAGTCAAATTCTGATCGAAAAGGGGAGGAAGGCGGCCAACACCCTTATTGGCCGCCTTCTTTTTGGTCTCTGAATATCCGGTCAGGAATTTGGCGCCGCAAAATGCGCGCGCAGGAAGCTGGCTGCAATGAAATCCACATCCACCGGCGCTCGCCCTTCCGCGTCGGTTTCGAGGCGCAGCAGGGAAGGAAGCACGCTCGCGGCCTCGATCATACCGAGGAGATGGAGCGTTAGCGGACGCACCTGATCAGCGTTGCGGGCAACAAAGCCGGCGCGCCGCAGAAGATAGAGTTCCAATGACGTGATGATCGGTTGACGAACCAGACGGTGATAGGCGGCCGGAAGCCACCGATCCGACAGGTGATGGCAGGCAATGACGTTCCAGAGCGCGACGTTCACCTCGGAGGACAAAACCGCCAGCGCGGATCGAATGAAATCGGGAATCGCCTGTTCCAGCGGGAGAGTGGTGGGCAGGTCAATCTCGACGCCCTCCCGCACCTCATCCAGCATGCTGCGCAAGACCGCGCGGCGCAGCGCTTCAGGGCCGTTGAAATGGTTGTAGACAGCCCGAGGGCTGAGGTCGCTTGCCGCCGCGATATCGCGGACCGAAAAATGCGGGTTGTGCGTGCGAACCATCAGATCGCGGGCGGCCCAGATGATGCGGCCGTAACAATTGCGCGTGGACAATGCCCCCGTGAGGCGCGGCGCAGGCGCCGGCTCGATAGCCGAATATGCAGTCGGTCTCAGCATGGCGGTTGCTCCGGTGGCTGGCACCCTAACAGCCCGGCCAGCCGCCCTGAGGCAATTTCGACAAACCGAAAGCCTGTTTCGACGAGAGGCAGCGCATATGCGTTTGCGTCAGTATGTTCGCGGCGTTCATCGCGAACGCTCTCCCAGCGCGCTATTCGGCACGTGCAACCGCCGAAGCCAAATCTGACCCCCATGGGTGTTGATATCGCGTCGGGGCAAGTCGGCTTGGGCATAGAGCGGGTCTGCCGCCAGCTTCATCGCCCGTTCATTCCCCTGCGGCAGAAGGGTGTTGATGAGCAAGTATCAGAGATATATTGGTTTTATGTTCGCCGCACTATCGGGCTCGCTCATGGCGAGTGTGGCGAGTGCTTCGTCGGATAGCCAGCCCCTTAACCGCGCCGATGCGCCCCCAACGCGTTGTCGTCTGATTGAACCCGTCGCCGACGATGCTGCGCAGCACCGCCCCGGGCAGACGGCTGTCTGCGCATATGACCAGACCGAACTCTACAGCCGGTTGAGTTCGCTGATTGCGCAGGCGTCTGCCCCTCTGGATGCAGACCGCGCCATCCGTACATTCGGGCTGCCGCAGCTTACCACCCGCGACGCAAGCACGCGCCAGGCCAGTTATATGGTTTCGGTTAGCGGCAGCGGTGGCTGGACTATGTTTCTCTGGATCCGTGAGAGCGCCTTTCCATTGCGGGAAAGCGAGCCTCCCGTCTTCAAGACCGGTCCCGTGCCCGAACGGATCGTTGCGGCCGATGCGCTGGACTATCGTTACGACATCCGGATCACGCCGCCTGCCACCGACGATGCCGCAGGCAAATGCCTGACCATCGGCGACGCCGCGCATTTGGCGCTGAATACGGGCTGGAAGGATGAGACCTTGCGCGCCTTTCTGGGCGTGACCGATGGCGGACAGGCAAGCCCCCATTTCGTCGCGAATAATGGTCGGGCATTCTACATGCCCCTCGCTCGCCAGGCCCGCGACTTGCCCACGCCCGCCGAAATGAGCGAGCAATGCGTGAAGTCTATCGGCTTCATGCAGCCCCCGATCGCCGCGGACGCCGTGCCGGGGAGCGTGACGCCACAATGACGATTGATTCAGCAGAGACCCAACGAACCAAGAGGATCCCCATGCCTTTGATGACTTCGCGTACAGCCCTGTTTCTTATCGGTGCGGCTGCCTGTGTCAGCGGGGCGAGCGGCGCGGCTGCGCAGCCCGCCGGGAAAGCGGGCTATGACTGGCATCTGCGCATCGACGAGAGCGATCGCGCCGGCCAAGCCATTTTGGCCTATGAAAAGAACGACACGGACGGTCAGGAACTGAACTTTACCTGCGAGGCAGGCGGCGCGCGCATCTTTGCGGGCATATCGGGCGGCCCGGCAGGACTTTCGGGCATTACGCTGACCGCCGGAACCGAAACGCTGAGACTAAGCGGCAAAACGGTGCAGACCGAGATCCCCGAACTGCCGTCGTTCACCTCGGTCGAAATCGCCGGAGACCATCCGTTCATATCGGCGCTCGCGGCCAATGGCGGGCTGACGGCCATAATCGGCAGCGCCAGCATCAATATGGCCGGGACCAAGGCGGGCACCAAGGCGGTCGCTGATTTCGTGGCGCATTGCGAGGGGCGCTAAAGACGAGACGCCATGCGAATATCAACGCCGTTTTCCGGAGGATAGAATTTGAACATGAAACAATCGCTTACCATGCTCGGCCTGGCAGCCTGCCTGTTGCCGGTGCAGGCCACCGCCCAGACCGCCGCCCCGCTGTCCCCCTCCCTCCTGCAATGGACATGGTGGGTAACCGAATTTCCCGGCAAGCACGACGACAGCCCAGCGCCGACATTCCTCATCGATGCGGAACAGCAGTTCGTGACGGGCAAGACGGCGTGCGACACGGACTGGTCCGCGAGGGTCGCCATCAAATTCCCGAAGATCAGCATCAGCGACGTGCAAGCCCCAGCCTATGATTGCGAGCACGCCAAGGAGGTGAGCCGCTTCCTGACGATCGTTGAAGAGGCGGAGCGCTTCCGTACCAGCCCCGATGGCCTCGAAATCCTTGGGAAGGACGGACAAAGGCTGATGCTGATGGTCAGCGGCGGCTGATGCACTTGCAGCGGATTTGCGTGATTCAGGATGAGGCGCCAGTGCTTGCGGTCGTACCCGCGCTGGGCGCCTCATTCGGAATGACATCACCATTCCGAGCGCGGATCTCCGGTTGGAAGGCGGCTGGCCGCGCCCAATAGCGCCACCTCGAGGGAATAGCCACATCACCGCGCCGTCGCTGGTCGCTGTGCGCCGGGCACAAAAAAAGGCGCCGAGTGGCGCCTGTGTGTGTTTGTGTGGTTGGTTGCGGGAGCAGGATTTGAACCTGCGACCTTCAGGTTATGAGCCTGACGAGCTACCGGGCTGCTCCATCCCGCGTCAACTTTGTGCTGGATCAGGAGAGGGCTGGGCCTCTTGATTGTCCTGAGGCAGCGGGGTTTGTGAATGGGTTCTTACACAACATATTGCGCGAGCTTCAAAGCCTGGCGACGACCTACTCTTCCAGTGCTTAAGCAATAGTACCATCGGCGCAGTCTGGTTTCACGGCCGAGTTCGAGATGGGATCGGGTGGGTCACAGACGCTATGGTCACCAAGCTATGAAGCCGGCGCAATATGTTGGGTTCTTGTCGATGTTATCCGTGCGTTTTCAATCATCTGGTTGAGCTTTAAATCTCATCCATCCGACAGCCCAGGGCTGTCATTGATGGTGGGACTATCAAGCGTGAATAGAGCAATTAGTACTGGTTAGCTCCATGCATTACTGCACTTCCACATCCAGTCTATCAACGTCGTGGTCTTCGACGGCTCTATGAAATCTTATCTTGAGGGAGGCTTCCCGCTTAGATGCTTTCAGCGGTTATCCCGTCCATGCATAGCTACCCTGCTGCACCGTTGGCACGATGACAGGTCCACCAGAGGCATGTTCAACCCGGTCCTCTCGTACTAGGGTCAACTCCTCTCAAATTTCGACGCCCACGGCAGATAGGGACCAAACTGTCTCGCGACGTTCTGAACCCAGCTCACGTACCACTTTAATTGGCGAACAGCCAAACCCTTGGGACCTGCTCCAGCCCCAGGATGTGATGAGCCGACATCGAGGTGCCAAACAACCCCGTCGATATGAGCTCTTGGGGGTTATCAGCCTGTTATCCCCGGCGTACCTTTTATCCGTTGAGCGATGGCCCTTCCACGAGGGACCACCGGATCACTATGACCGACTTTCGTCTCTGCTCGACTCGTCAGTCTCGCAGTCAGGCAGGCTTATGCCATTGCACTCTTGCAGACGGTTTCCAACCGTCCTGAGCCTACCATCGCGCGCCTCCGTTACTCTTTAGGAGGCGACCGCCCCAGTCAAACTACCCGCCACAGAGGGTCCCCGCACCGGATAACGGTGCTGGGTTAGACATCAGAAAACAACAGGGTGGTATTTCACCTATGGCTCCACCAAGGCTGGCGCCTCGGCTTCAAAGCCTCCCACCTATGCTACACAATTCTTTCCTAATGCCACTCTGAAGCTGCAGTAAAGGTGCACGGGGTCTTTCCGTCTAACCGCGGGTACTCCGCATCTTCACGGAGAATTCAATTTCGCTGAGCATATCCTGGAGACAGTGGGGAAGTCGTTACGCCATTCGTGCAGGTCGGAACTTACCCGACAAGGAATTTCGCTACCTTAGGACCGTTATAGTTACGGCCGCCGTTTACCTGGGCTTCATTTCGGAGCTTGCACCCCTCCACTTAACCTTCAGGCACCGGGCAGGCGTCAGGCCCTATACGTCGTCTTGAAGCCGACTTAGCAGAGCCCTGTGTTTTTGCTAAACAGTCGCTACCCCCTGGCCTGTGCCCCCCACAAATGGTTGCCCAAATGTGGGGCCTCCTTCTTCCGAAGGTACGGAGGCAATTTGCCGAGTTCCTTCAGGATACTTCTCTCAAGCGCCTTGGTATACTCTACCTGACCACCTGTGTCGGTTTCGGGTACGGTCTATACGGTGGGGCTATTTCCTGGGACTTCTTCGAAGCCAGACCAATCCAATAAGGTCTGACAACACACGAAATCCGTCACACACCACCAGGCCCACGAATATTAACGTGGTTCCCATCGACTACCCCCTTCGGGCTCGTCTTAGGGGCCGGCTCACCCTGCTCAGATTAGCTTTAAGCAGGAACCCTTGGTCTTTCGGCGAGAGGGCATCTCACCCTCTTTATCGCTACTCATGTCTGCATTCGCACTTCCGATACCTCCACCGTCGGTTACCCTTCGGCTTCGCAGGCTTACGGAACGCTCCGCTACCGCGTGTTCATAGAACACACCCTAAGCTTCGGTGCACGTCTTGAGCCCCGTTACATCTTCGCCGCAGAAACCCTTATTTAGACCAGTGAGCTGTTACGCTTTCTTTAAAGGATGGCTGCTTCTAAGCCAACCTCCTGGTTGTTTTGGGATTCCCACATGCTTTCCCACTTAGACGTGACTTGGGGA